>JACRAA010000110.1 GCA_016213595.1 Actinomycetota bacterium
CGTCCCGCGCTCTCGAGGACCATCGACTCGTGGATCATGGTCAGCTCGAGGTGGGTGGACGGGTTGTCGACGGGCAGACGACCGGTCTCGGCGAGGACGACGACGACAAGGGCGACCACGGCTAGAAGCCCGGCCGGGGTGACGACGCGGCTCACGTCCTCCCCGCGGGCCGTCACGATCCTGCTCAGTGTCGAGCTGCCGACGGGGATGGACAGCGCGTAGACGCTCATGAGGACCGTCGGCTCGACGAGGGCGCCGATCATCATGTGCCGGCTCGACCCCATCCCACCGAACGCGGTGCCCGCATCGAGGCCGAGAAGGGCCACCGCCACCGTGCCGACGAGCAGCAGGGAGACGACGACGAAGAGGTCGTTCGGTACCGCCGGCAGCGTCGCGGTCGTCACGAGCGGTACGAGCGCGATCACGGTCAGGCTCGAGACGAGCAGGACCAGCGGCGCTGCCACGAGCACAGTGCTCGACCCCTCGGCACGCAGGGGCTCCTTGGCGAGCAGCTTCCGGACGTCGCGGTACGGCTGGAGCGGGCCGGGCCCGACCCGTCCCTCCATCCGGGCTCGTACTTGACGCATGACCCCCATGAGAAGCGGGGTGAGCGCCGTCGCCACGACGACCTGGACGGCGACGAGCAGTGCGGAGGTCATGAGAGCGTCACCAGGGCCAGGACGACGACGAGCGCCGCGAACGAGAACCCGAGGTAGCGGTGGATGCTGCCGTTCTGCACGCGGCGTGCCTGGTCGCCGAGGACATGGAGCCAGGTCACCACCGGCGCGTACCCGCGGTCCTCCACCACGTCGGTGACCTCCTGTGCGAACGCGACCCTGTTCTCCAGGACGTGGTCCTCGGCGACGTGCGAGACCTCCAGGGAGCGGGTGGGCCGTAGCGCCTCACCGAAGACGCGGACGAGGGGCTCCGCGTAGGAGGTCGCCGTGTACTCCATGCGCGGCGAGGTCCGGACACCACCACAGCCCCACGCCACATCCGTCGCTCGTCGAGGCGTCCGTCGCCTGAGCACCAGCACGAGGAGAGCCACGGGCAGCGCGAGCACGAGCGCGACGAGAGCCAGGGCGGACGGGTCCAGGACGCCGATCGTGACGAGCCTCAGCCCCCCGAGCTCCCCGAGCACCGTGCCGGAGTAGCCGAGGACCGAGGAGAACGTGGTCGCGACCGGACCGACAGCCAGGCCGAGCGCGATCACCGCGACGGCACCCGCTGCCTGCGCGACGACCATGGCCACACTGCCGAGACGAGACGTGAGCTCCGGTCGGGGCGAGGCAGCACCCTCCGACCGTGGCCTGGCGAGGAACGCCATGCCGAAGGCCTTGACGAACGTGAGCAGGCCGAGCCCGATGGTGAGCGCGACGAGGCCGAGGGTCACCGGGAGCGCGAGCGCCAGGATCGTACTGGCACGACCGTCCCCGTGCACGAGGGCCTGGAGGAGCGTCCACTCCGCGACGAAGCCGCTCGTCACCGGCAGCGCGGCCGCGCCCATGGCGGCGATCCCGAACGTCCAGGCCGTCACCGGATGGGAGCGGACCAGGCCGCCGAGACGGTCGAGGTCGCGCTCGCCCGTCGCAGCCAGGATGGTCCCGGCGCCCAGGAACAGAACGGTCTTGAACGCCGCGTGGCTCACGACGAGGAGCAGGGCGGCGACGAGGGCGACGTGGGCGACCGCGTCCTGCCCCGCGTTCGACAGCAGCATGCCGACCCCGAGCGCCGTGACGGCCAGGCCGACGTTCTCGGTCGTCGAGTACGCGAGAAGGCGCTTGAGGTCGCTGGTGACGCTGGCCTGGAGGATGCCGTACGAGCCGGAGACCGCCCCGAGGGCGAGGACGAGCACACCGAAGGGCCGTGCGACGTCGGTGAGCAAGGTGCTGGTGAGCAGGATCAGCCCGTACACGCCGAGCTTGACCATCGCGGCGCTCATCACGGCCGAGACGTGGCTGGGTGCTTCGGGATGGGCTCGGGGGAGCCAGACGTGGAGCGGTACCAGGCCGGCCTTCGTCGCGAACCCGGCGAGGAGCAGGAGGAAGGCGCCAACGCCGACCGGGCCTCCGACATGTGCCGACGCGATGGCCGCGAAGGACGTGGCGTGCGCTGCCATGGCGAGGAGCGCGAACCCGGTCACGAGGCTCAGGAAGCTGAGATGGGTCATCACCGCGTACCAGACCCCGGCCGACCGGACGGCCGGTCGCGATGCGTGGTCGGCCAGCAGGAGCACGGTCGAGGCGACGGCCATGGTCTCCCAGCCGAGGAGGAACGAGACGACGTCCCCGGCGGCCGCGACGACGAGCATGCCCAGGAGGAAGACGGCGAAGGCGGACCATCCGGTACGGGAGGCGGCGGGGCCGTGCGCGTACCCGATCCCGTAGAGCGCGGCGACCGCGCCCACGCCCCCGATCACGATGCAGAAGACCCCGCCGAGCGGTGTGGGCGACAGGACGAGCGGGTCGAGCCCCAGGCCGGCGGGAAGCGCCAGCGGCATCACCAGCACGGAACCGCTCGGTCCGGCGAGGGCCGCGACGCCGGTGAGGACGCCGGCGATCCCGAGGCCCATGCTCGCGGTCCCGGCGGCGGGGGAGCGGTACGGCGCAGGGACGACGAAGGCGAGGACCACGGCTATGGCCGTCATCGCGAGGACTGCTCCGAGCCCTCCCACCGCGGTCATCGGCCGCTCACGCGGCGCAGGGCCTCGACGATGTCGGCGGGCCGGGGCGGGCAGCCCGGCACCTCGAGGTCCACGTCGACGATGTCGGAGACGGCACCCGCGACGCCGTACGCACCGGCGAACAGGCCGCAGTCCCGGGCGCAGTCCCCGATGGCCACGACGAGCCGGGGTCGCGGTGTGGCCTCGACCGTACGGAGGAGGGGCTCCACCATGTTGTGAGTGACGACGCCGGTGACGGCCAGGACGTCAGCGTGACGGGGGCTCGCGACCAGCCGGACGCCGTAGCGCTCCACGTCGTACACGCCACCGAACGCGGCGCCGAGCTCGATCTCGCAGCCGTTGCAGGACCCGGTGTCGACGTGCCGGACCTGGACGCTGCCGTGGAGCGACTCGGGGGCGCGAGCCGCCGGGTGTGCCTGGGGCGCTGGGGGTGCCGGTTCGGCGAAGCGGCCGGTACCAATGATCAGCCGCAGCAGCCGGAGGGGGTTCACTGGTCGGCCGTCTCGTTGAGCTCCCTGAGGAGCTCGTCACGCGCACCGGCCAGCTGACGCAGGAGGACCCGAGCGGCTGTGAGCAGCTGGCGGACGTCGTCGACGAGCAGCGAGTAGACGACCTCGCCGCCCACGCGCCGCTGCCGGACCAAGCCTGTGCGCCGCAGCACGGCGAGCTGCTGGCTGAGGGCGCTGGGTTCGATGGCGATGTCAGCGAGGAGTTCGTGGACCGCGTGGTCCCTCTCGCTGAGGAGCTCGAGGACGCGGATCCGTACGGGGTGGCCGAGCGTACGGAACAGCTCAGCCTTCACCTCGTTCAGCGGAACGGTCACGTCTTCCTTTCGCCAAGTTGCTCAGTTGAAGACAAGCGCAACTATAGGGCACGGATGCCCAGCGAGCGTCGCGGCCCGTGGCCGGTGGGCGGGCGCCCGTGGGACGAACGACATCCCTTCAGTGGCACCAGGCCACACACCAACGCGCAGAAGCCACATAGCACCCGGTATCTGCCACTCAATGCACGAGGGGCCTGAGGCTCAGCCGTCCAGAGCAGCTTCTTCGACCACTCGACCCCGGAAGTGCCGGGGGCTGGAGCCGGTCACGGCCCGGAACTGACGGGAGAAGTAGAAGTGGTCGGGGTACCCGACCTCTTCGGCGATGTCCGCGATGCTGCGGTTCGTCGTGAGCAGCAGCTCGCGGGCGCGC
>JACRAA010000121.1 GCA_016213595.1 Actinomycetota bacterium
CGTGCGATCGCGCCTGCTGCGTCCACGCACTGCACCTGGACGATGACCATGCCGATCGCTGAGACCAGGACGGCGAGCAGCGCAACCAGGCCGACCGAGGCGAAGGCCGCCTCGACGGTGACGGCTCCCCGTTCCCGCCGATCTGGCTCCCTTCGTCGGATGCCCGTGGTCGACGGTCCGGTGGACCGTCGACCCTGAGACATCGTCACAAGAGCCCGAAGTGGCTGAAGATGAGCTTGATGATCGCGAGCACGAGCGTGAGGATCTGGTTGCGCACCTCGCCGTCGGTGATGATCTTGAGCAGGAGGCCGCCGAAGGTGATCGTGCCGACCGTGAGCAGTGCGTTCTCGGCGGAGACAGCTCCACGGTCGAGGCGCTTCAGACGTGAGACAGCCCGGGACGACCTGGTGGCGAGTTCGGACATGACGGTTCCTTTCGTGAGCGGCGCCGGATCGCGCCTCACCCCTGACCATGGGCACGAACCCTCTGATTCGTCACCCGACCGTGAGGCTGTGGATCAGCGGCCGGCCCTGTGGAGAACTCAGCCCAGGATCGAGCCGAGGACCCCGGCGATCACAGGCACGACCCCCAGCAGGACGAACGCCGGACGGTAGCAGACGGAGACGGGGATGATCGTGCGCACTCCGACAGCCCTGGCTCGTGCGAGGGCTTCACCCTGTGCCGCGGCGCGAGCAGCCTCGGCATGGCGAGCCAACAGGGTTCCCATCGCGGTGCCTGCCTCGCTGGCGCGAGCGAGGTCCCGGGCAAGGGGGCCCAAGACGTCGTCCTCTCGGAGCACAGCCCAGGCGTCGCTGTCACCGAACCCGGTGGCGGTTCTGCCCACCACGCTTCCGAGTCGCTCTCCGACCAGCCCGCCAACAGCTCCGGCCACTGCACTCGTGGCGCTTCTCAGTGGCATGCCCGACGCGACGCACGCCGCGAGAATGTCGAGGGCCCCAGGAAGCTCGGCGACGAGATCCGCCCTTGTCGCGGCGGCCCCACCGGTCTCAAGCCTGCCGAGACCCCAGAAGATCACCGTCCCCACCGCTGCACCCGTCGCCAGCGGCAGGAGCGGCGGACCTCCGAGCAGCACGACGACGGCAGCGCCGGCGCCACCTCCGGCCAGCGCGCGCAACCGAGTTGGGAGGGAGGACGGCTTCGGCCTCAGCCACGCGGGAAGGGCGAGCCGGGGCACGTCCGCAAGGCGCCTCAGGGGATCCGCCGGCCAGGCCAGGTGAACGGCAAGGGCGCATGACGCGGCCCCGACGAGGGCGAACAAGCCGGTCATCACGGACCATCCCCTCGTGGCCGACCATCCCCTCGTGGCCGACCATCCCCTCGTCGCCCGCCGTCCCCTTGTGGCCGGCCGTCGCCTCGTCGCCCGCCGTCTCGTCGTCGCCGGCCTTCTCGTCGTCGGCGGCTGACACCCGGCCGCGGCGTCGCGTTCAGGACGAGCGCCTCCGTCCAGACCATCCCTGCACAGGCGAGACCGGTGCCCAAGAGCAGGCATGCGGGTCCCAGGAGTCCGGTCACGAAGAACTTCAGCGGCTCCCCGCCCAGCGCGAACCCTGCAGCGAGCCCGACCAGCGGCAGCACACCCAGCACCTGACCGCTCGCGCGCGGCCCCGCCAGCTCCGAGGCGACGACCCGCTCGATCTCATGGTCCCGGCGTACAGCCTCGGCGACTGCGGCGAGCGCCTGACCCAGCGGAGCACCCGTGCGTTCACCGACTTCCCAGGCCTGCGCGAGCCTCGCCAGGCCTTCCCCCCCAGGTCGTGCTCCTGCAGCTCTCAGCGCCCCGGCCACGTCCGCGCCGATCCGATGTGCGGCTGCGACTGGTTCCAGCACCTCACAGTCCTCAGCGGCGAGCGCCAGCGCACTGTCGGGGATGTAGCCGATCGCCACGAGTGACCCGATGAGGTCGCAGGCACGGGCGACCTCGCTCGCACGCCTACCGCGGGCACGACGGTGAGCTCCGGCGCGCACTGTGGCCGCCACGGTGACGAGGACGAGACCTGCCGACGCAGTGACCGCCCCGAGCCCCGGACCCCAACCGACCAGAGCGACGAGCCCGGCCGCGCACAGTGCCAGGACTAGGAGGCCCACTTCTCCGATCACGCCGTGCGAACGGGGCCGACGAGGGCCCAGGCGAAGGCTCAGACGACGTGTCCCGGGGTGCCTGACGACCAGCAGCGCGAGGACTGCTGCTGCGACGGCGGCCAGCCCACTCATGAGGTGCCGAGGATCAACTCGAGGTCGTGGAGGCCTTCCTTGCACCTCAGGTGGCCCTCGGCCGTCACCTCCAAGGCTCTCCTCGTCTCCACGAACCCTCCGACGCCTCGCTCCAGAACGGCCACGCCGCTGACGCGCCGTCCGTGGGAGTCACGCGAGACATGCACGACCGCCCGTACAGCCGCGGCGATCTGGCTGTGGGCCGCCTCTCGCCCGAGGCCCCCGAGCGCCGCCAGTGCTTCCAGGCGCGCGGGTACGGTGTCCGGCGTGTTGGCGTGGAGCGTGCCGCATCCCCCCTCATGGCCGGTGTTGAGCGCGATGAGCAGGTCCACCAGCTCCGCCCCGCGCACCTCACCGACGACGATCCGGTCCGGACGCATCCGCAGCGCCTGACGTACGAGCTGGGTCATCGTCACGGCCCCCGCTCCCTCGGCATTGGCGACCCGGCCCTCCAGCCGGATGCAGTGCGGATGACCCGGGTCGAGCTCACGGGAGTCCTCCACGACGAGGATGCGCTCGCTGGGCGGGACGAGCGCGAGCAGCGACCCCAGCAGCGTTGTCTTCCCGCTCCCCGTGCCACCGGAGACGAGGAAGGCCACCTTCCGGGCGACCATCAGCCTCAGCACCTGCGCGACCTCAGGGTGGCACGTGCCGGATGTGACCCAGTCGTCGAGCGTCAGCCGGGTCCTGGCGGGGACGCGCAGCGACACGCAGGTGCCGACATCGGCCAGCCCCCCGAGGACGGCGTGGACCCGGGTACCGTCCGCCATCCGCGCGTCGACGAACGGTGAGGCGTCGTCGAGCCGGCGCCCGACGGACGCAGCGAGCCGGACTGCGAGGCGGCGCACGTCGTCGTCGGAGTCGAACCGGACTGGAACCAGACGAAGGCCCTCCCCCGTATCCACGTACACCTCGTCCGGCCCGTTGACGAGCACGTCGGTGACGCCCGGCAGGCGGAGGAGCGGGTCGAGAGCTCCCGCGCCGACGCTGTCGCGGTGCAGCGCCTCCGACACGGCGAGGACGGTCGCGTCGGAGACGACCTGGCCGCACCATCGCAGCGCATCGCCGATGTCGGCCGCGTCGGGTTCGCGCCCCAGCGTCGCGACCCTTGCGCGCACCGCCTCCCACTCGGCGGTGTTCACGACGGCTCCTCCCCGGTGCCCAGCGCGCGAAGAACGGACGCGCAGGCACGCAGCCAGGCTCGGCCGGCCGCCCTGTCCGGCGGCACGCCTCGCTCCGCTGCCGCCGCCAGGTTCTTGTCGTACGGCACCGTGCCGAGCAGCGGCAGCCCGACAGCCGCCGCGACCTCTGCGGGACGTACCGCCCCGCCGGGGCGAAGCCGTACGACGACTCCGGCATCCCTGAGGTCGGCCGCCCCACGCGTCATCCGCGCCGACGCCACCCCTCGTACATCCTGGCCGCACACCAGCACCGTCCGGTCGGACCCGCGCAGCCCCTCGCGCGCCCCCGCGTCGACACACCGACCCACGTCCATCACAACGAGTGCGCTCGAGCGTGCGAGGGACGCGAGAACCGCGGCGACAGAGTCTCGGGACACTGAGCTACTCGTCTCCCGGCTCATCGAGACGAGCGTGACGCCGTTCGCGACGGGCACGTGACCGGCCAGCTCCCCGATCTGGCCCCGGGCGGACTGCAGCTTGTCCCATCGCCAGCCGGCGGCCCGCTCCGCCCCGAGGAGCAGATCCAGTCCGCCCCCGAGCGGGTCGAGGTCGACGAGAGCGGTCGCACCGAGGGCCCCACCCGCGCTCGCCAGGCCAACCGCCAGCGTCGACGCACCGACGCCGCCCGAGCCACCGACCACGCAGATCCGAGATGTCCGCGCACCCACACCCGCACGTCCCGAGAGCACGTCGGCCAGGCAGCCAGCGCCCTCCGGAAGCACGATGGTGGCGGCGCCCAGGGGTACCGATGCCGACAAGGCGGACGGGGGTGACGTGCCGTCCCCGAGCACGTACACCCCCTGCCTCGACGACAGTCCCATCCGCGCCGCCACGACGGCGACGTCGGCCCCGATGAGGACGACGCGCGCGTCTCGCCACGTGCCGATCAGGGACTCTGCCTCCCGCACCCGCATGACGGGAGACTCCACCGCCGCCCCGGCCGCCGACACCGCCGCCGCAATCCCGTCGTCGGCCGTGCACAGCAGCGTCTCCTTCTTCGACTGCTCCACACCCCGACAATGGGCGCGCGCGCGTCCGTTTCGTCACCCCGATGCTGACCTGTGGACAACCCCCTCTCCCCGGCCATCCACAGCCTTCGCCGACCTGAACCCGGCCATGGGACACGAGGTCCCCGCGCATGGGGTGCTGCGTGGTTAGCATTTCGGTCATGGCCCGACCGTTCCTCCCCGACTCCGCCGTGACGTGGCTCGTCGGTTCGGAGCCGAAGCGGGTCCTCGTCGTCGGTGCCGCCGGCCCGTACGCCACGGCCATCCGCGAGCAGGGCCACGCAGTCCTCGTCCTCGACCGCGACCCTGAGCTTCTCGGCCGCCTCATCGGGAGCCGGCCCGATCTCGGTGGCGTCGTCGCACAGGCGGAGTCCATGCCGTTCGACGCTCAGCAGTTCGACCGGGTCGTGT
Source organism: Actinomycetota bacterium (assembly GCA_016213595.1). Taxonomy (GTDB): domain Bacteria; phylum Actinomycetota; class Actinomycetes; order Propionibacteriales; family Propionibacteriaceae; genus Fen-668. The sequence continues at coordinate 4,832 of JACRAA010000121.1, forward strand.
GCGCGCAGAACCTCCACACGTTCGCACCCGGTCTGGTCCTCGCCGAGATCGGTCGAGTGCTGGCGCCGGGCGGGCGCCTGTGCCTGACCTACCTCACCCGGGACGACTCGGTCCCATGGGTCAAGCGCCTGGTGGGCGCCGTGCGTACCTACCTCCCTACTGCGATGACCGGTGCCTACGGTGAGGAGTCGGTCCGCCTCGTCGAGGACTGCGACTACTTTCCCGTCGTGGAGACCCACACGAACCGCGTCTGGATCCCGTGCTCACGGCGCAACCTCGTCGACATGGCGCTGTCGGCGGGTGCGGACAGCCTCGACGAGGCAAGCCGTACAGGCCTGGCCAAGGCTGTCGGTGCCGTCTACGACGCGTCCGCTCGCCCGCCGGAGCCTCTCCAGCTGCCGTACCGGCTCGGCTGCTGGCGCGCCACCGTCGACCACTCCGAGCTCTCGCGGCCCCTGCCCGAGACCGACGACGCCCTGCACATCTCCCTGAGCGCACCGACGAACTGACGCACGAGAACCCGGGCCGCCATCGCGCGAACGCGCCCGGGAGCAGCACAGCACCACCACCTGACCACCCCGAAGCCCTGCCCTCGTGAGGAAGTGGGCTTGTCCGTACCTCCCCAGCCTCCCGTACCGCCGACTAGGCTCAGTGCCAGCAGACCGTGAGGAGCCGCCGTGAGCCAGACGCAGGATCTGAAGAGCCAGGTCTCGACCCTCGTGGACGCCGTCAAGGCGCTCGCGCTGGGCTGGAAGGACAAGGCGATCGCCCAGGCCAAGCCGAAGGCGAAGAGCGCAGGCATCCTCGCGGGGTCGTTCGGCGCGGCAGGGATGCTCGCGGTCAAGTCCGTCTCGCTGCTCGTCCTCGCTGCCGCGGCGGGGTTCGGCGCCCTCTACTCGGCCGCCATGAACCCCTGGGCCGCCACCGCGCTCGGCCTCGTCACGGTCGCTGTGATCCTCCTTGTGCTGGCAGGGATCCTGGCGCTCGTAGGACGCGCGCAGCTGCCCGAGCTCACGAAGAAGGTCGACATCGGCGACGACGTCAAGCAGGGCGCCGAGACGGTCAAGGTGGGCATCGAGAAGGGCAGGGCGGAGGTGGAGGCCGAGCTCGAGGGCGTACACCCGGCCGAGCTCGACCTGCGCTGAGCCTCAGGCCCCAGGAGGGCAGCACTCTCAGCAGAGGCGTAGCGCTCTCAGCAGAGGCATAGCACCGGCAGCAGAGGCGCAGCACCGTCAGCAAAGGCGCAGAGCCTCAGGAGAGGCGTACGACCCGCGACTCCCAGGGCGCCAGGACGTCGACGTCGTCGACCTCGTGGGTCGCCAGCAGCACCTCGCACGCGCCGTGGTCGGGCAGGCCCATCGGCAGCCGTACGGGGTCGCTGGTGACGTTCGCCAGCACCAGGAGCTGCTGGTCCCCCAGAGTGCGCGTGCAGATGAAGAGGCGCTCGTCGTCGGGGAACAGCATGTCGAACTCACCGAGCCGTACGACCTCCTCGTCGTGGCGCAGCTGGATGAGCCGCCTGTAGTGGTGGAAGACCGAGTCCTGGTCGACGAGCTGGGCGGCTGCGTTGATCTCGGACGCGTTGGGGTTCACGGCGAGCCACGGTCCCGTCTCGGAGAAGCCCGCGTTCACGCCGGCGTCCCACTGCATGGGCGTCCGCGCGTTGTCGCGGGACCCCCTGGCCAGACCCGGCAGTACGGTCTCGGTCGTCATCCCCAGCTGTACCGCCTGGTGGAGGTACCCCAGCGTCTCGATGTCACGGAAGTCACCCTCGGCCTCGAACGGGTAGTTCGTCATGCCGAGCTCTTCGC
>JACRAA010000115.1 GCA_016213595.1 Actinomycetota bacterium
CCGAAGCAGTAGTAGAAGCCCCGCGAGGGTGTCACCTGGAAGCTGGCCGTCTTCTCGTCGTGGAACGGGCACAGCCCCTTGAGCGAGCCGCCGCCGGCAGGCTTGAGCGAGACGTACGCGGAGATCACGTCGTCGATCCGCGCGCGGTCGCGGACCTCTGCGATGTCCTCCTCGTTGATCAGCCCGGCCACGCGGCCGAGTCTAGGGGCCGCCAGGGACAGGACGACGTGCGTGGCCACCTCACGAACCCTGCTCCCGCCCTTGCGGAGGAGGTGGAGACAGCACCGACCTCCACACAGTGGCAGATACCGGGGCCGCCGGTGCGCATGGGGACCGGCGACCGCCCAGGTGCCAGTCTGTGGATGTCCGTGCGAACGGCCCGCACGATGGACTCGTCGTGTGGCCGACCCGCGTCGCTCAGCCGTCCGTACGGCAGGCGTCCGTCGAGCCGGGGAGGCGGTGCCGGTTGCCGGCGACCAGCGCGTACGTTCTCCGCGCCACGGCACGGACTCCCGGCAGCGACAGCAGCCATCCCACGGCATGCCAGAACCCGCCCGCCGCGACGAGGGCGGCGCTGAAGGCCTCGGCTCCCGACAGGACCCGACCTCCGTTGACCCACTGGACGGCGCTCGCCGCCTGCTCACGCGTGACGCCGAGCCCGCCGAGATCCGCGCGCTGCCACGCGAGGACCACGTACCTCCCTCGGCCCCACCGCTGCATGCGTGCGGCGGTGGCGGCGCAGAAGCCGCAGTCCCCGTCGTACAGGAGCGTGGGCATCAGGCCAGAGGCACCATCTGTCGGCTCGACAGCGACTGCCCGGCAGCCTCCGCGATGACGAGAGCGGCACGCCCGTCGAGCACGGATGGTGACGGAGCCGTGCCGGCCTCGACGGAGGTGATGAAGTGGTCCAGCTCGGCGCTGTAGGCGGCGGCGTACCGCTCGAGGAAGAACGGCAGGTACGAGCCGGCCGTCTCGGTACCGGACGCGCCGCTGAACCGGACGCCCGTGGAGCGGAGGTTGGTCGTCTCCAGCGCGCCCTTGGGCCCGAAGACCTCGATCCGCTGGTCGTACCCGGCGGCGCAGACGCGGCTGTTGAGGATCGTCGCCGTCGCGCCGGATGCCGAGCTGAGCGTGACCGAGCAGGTGTCGATGTCGCCGATACCCCGGATGTCGTCGATGAACGCGTGCCCGGTCGCCGACACCTCGACGATGTCGCCCAGCAGGAAGCGCGCCATGTCGAAGTCGTGGATCGTCATGTCCTTGAAGATGCCGCCCGAGCTGACCAGGTACGGGGCGGGCGCGGCGGCAGGGTCGCGGCTCACGATCGTCACCTGGCGCAGCTCGCCGACCTCCCCGGCGTCGACACGGGCCTTCAGCTCCCTGACTCCGGGGTCGAACCGGCGGTTGAAGCCCACCATGACGCGATGCTCGCTGCCCGCGATCGCCGCGAGGCACTCGTCGACACGGGCCACCGACAGGTCGACGGGCTTCTCCGTGAGCACAGCCTTGCCGGCAGCCACCGAGGCGATGATCTGGTCGACGTGGCACGGGGTCGGCGAGCAGATCACGACGGCGTCGACCGCGTCGTCGTGGTACACGTCCGCCACGCGCTCGGCCGCTCTCGCCCCGAAGGCGTCGGCAACGGCTGCGGCGGCACCAGGGACGGGGTCGGCGATCGCGACCAGCTGGGCTCCGGGATGGTCGCTGATCGTCCGGGCGTGGACCTGGCCGATCCGACCGGCTCCGATGACGGCGAGGCGCAGCATCGATGACTCTCTTCGTGAGCGGGAGGCAGGATCTCCCGTACCTGTGATTTGTCCTGACATGCGGACTCTAAAGGGGCGGCGGGGGTCGGTCAAGCGCGTCACACGTACGGGCGCTGCGCGGCCTTGGCGGCCACGTACTCCTCGAACGCCCTCCGCGTGCTGTCCAGCTCGGAGACCTGCGACACCGGGACATCCCACCAGGCGTCACCGGGCGGGTTGGGGCCGGTGAGGTCGGTCTCGATGTACAGGACCGTCGTCCGGTCGCCGGCCGCGGCCTTCGCATAGTTCGCCTTGAGCTCGGCGATCCCGTGACAGCGCAGGACGTCAGCCCCCCAGCTCGCCGCGTTCGCCGCCAGGTCGAACGGCACGTCCTCGCCGTCCAGACGCCCGCCAGACGACCTCACCTTGTACCTCGTCCCGAACCGCTGGGACCCGCGCGACTCGGACAGCGCGCCGATCGAGGCGAAGCCGTGGTTGTCGAGCAGGACGACGATGACCTTGACCCCCTCCTGGACGATCGTCGCCAGCTCAGAAGGCAGCATCTGGTACGTCCCGTCGCCGACGATGGCTACGACCTCGTGCTCGTCACCCACCGCGAGCTTCACGCCGAGCGCAGCCGGGATCTCGTAGCCCATGCACGAGTACGCGTACTCGAGGTGGTACTGCTCGGGCGTCCGCGCCCGCCACAAGGCCTGGAGGTCGCCGGGCATCGACCCCGCCGCGTTGATGAGGACGTCGCGGTCCCCCATCAGCTCGTTGAGCGCGCCGAAGACCTCGGTCTGCGCGGGCAACGGGATGTTGTCACGGTGGTAGCACTCGTCGACGACCACCTGCCAGGCCGCATCGAGGTCAGCAGCACGCTGCTGGTACGCCGGGTCGGTCGTCCAGCCGTCGAGCTCGGCGCGCAACGCGTCGAGCGCCTCCCGCGCGTCCGCGACGAGCATCTCCGCAGCGTGCTTGGCCGCGTCGAAACGGGCGACGTTGACGTTGAGGAACCGTACGTCGTCGGCGGCGAAGACCGTACGGCTGGCGGTCGTGAAGTCGGAGTACCGCGTGCCGATGCCGATGACCAGGTCAGCCTCGCGCGCGAGCGCGTTCGCGGCGCTGCTGCCCGTCGCGCCCACTCCCCCGACGGCCATCCGGTGGTCGAAGCTGATCGCGCCCTTGCCGGCCTGCGTGTCGGCGACAGGGATGCCGGTCGCGTCGGCGAACGCGCGCAGCGCCTCCGAGGCCGCCGAGTAGACGACACCGCCGCCGGCGACGACGAGGGGCCGCCTCGAGGCCTTGATGGCCGCCACTGCGCGCTGCAGCGCTGCGGGCTCAGGGACCGAGCGGGCCACGTGCCAGACACGCCTGCGGAACAGCTCCAGCGGGAAGTCGTACGCCTCGGGCTGTACGTCCTGGGGCAGGCAGATGGTCACCGCCCCCGTGTCCACGGGGTCCGTGAGGACGCGCATGGCGTTGAGCATGCTGGACGCGAGCTGCTCGGGCCGGTTGACGCGGTCCCAGAAGCGCGAGACCGGTTTGAACGCGTCGTTGACCGAGATGTCGAGGGAGCGAGGGTCCTCGAGCTGCTGGAGGACCGGGTCGGGGGCCCGCGTCGAGAAGATGTCCGAGGGCAGCAGCAGCACCGGCAGCCGGTTCGTCGTCGCCAGCGCCGCCCCCGTGACCATGTTGGTCGCGCCCGGACCGATCGAGCTGGTCACCGCCCAGGTCTGCAGCCGGTTCCGCTGCTTCGCGTAGGCGGCCGCCGCGTGGACCCCGCCCTGCTCGTTCCGGACGAGCACGTACGGGAGGTCGGGAGCGTCCGTCTCGCCGTCGAGGTGCTGGAGCTCGGCCTGGAGCAGGGCCTGGCCGAGGCCCGCGACGTTGCCGTGGCCGAAGATCCCGAAGCAGCCGGCGATGAGCCGCTGCTCCACGCCGTCACGCTCGCTGTACTGCGCGGCCAGGAACCGGACCAGGGCCTGGGCGACGGTGAGCCGGATCGTTGTCGACATCGACGTCCTCTCGAGATCAGGGTGCTGGGACGAGGATGTCACGCACGATCTGGTCGAGCTCCTCGTCGGCAGCGAGGAACTGGCGCAGCGTGCGGGCTGTGGCTCCGTAGGCAAGGAACTCCGAGGGTGCGAGCCCGTCCGGCTCGTACGCCTTGAGGAACTCGGGCATCGTCAGCAGGGCGTCGAGCACGCGCTGCTCGACCGGTACGTCCATCCGGGGCTCCGGGCTGCCGCCGTTCTGGTAGCGGCGCTGCCAGGCGAACGGGGGCGAGATCACGACGTCACCTCCGATCAGCTCCGAGATCTGAAGGGTGTTCCGGAACGCCGCGACGAGCAGCCGAGCGCGCAGGCCCCGGGCGTGGAACTCCTCGTACGCCCTCTTGAAGGTGGCGATGCCCGCCCATTCCAGGTAGCCCGGGTCGAAGCAGAGCTGGTCGCGCTCGTAGACGACCTTGAGCCAGTCGTCCAGCCGCCCGACCATGAGCGTGACGACGGGTCCCATGGTCGACACGTCCTCGCCCTCGGCCTCCCGGCGTCTCAGCCCGCGCTCGATCGCCTCACCGGTGGCGAGCGCCTGGGACAGGGTGAACGAGACGGTCACGTTGATGCTCACGCCGCGGTACGTCGCCTCCTCGATCGCCGTGACCCCGGTCTCCGTCGCGGGGATCTTGACGATGATGTTGGGCGCCAGACCGGCGAAGTACTCCGCCTGAGCGACAAGGGCGTCGGCACTGCGGGCCAGGCGCGGGTCGGTCTGCATGGAGAGCCTCCCGTTGCGCCCGCTGTACCGCTCGAAGGCCGGCAGCAGCAGCGTGGCGGCGTCGAGGGAGACCTCCTCCACGATCTTCCAGCCGATCTCGGACTCGGTGGCGCCCGGCAGCTCCTGGCCGAGCTCGGCGATCCTCGAGCTCCAGCGAGGCAGGTCGGAGCGGATGCTCGACAGCGCGATGACGGGGTTGCAGGTGGCACCCACGGCTCCCCACGAGATGGCGGTCGCAAGCTCGGACCGGGTCGCGGAGTCGTTCCACAGGACGGTCGGACCGCGCTGGGTCATGACGCCCAGCGGCGTCGAGGAGTCTGTCATCGAGGTTCTCTTCGTGGAGGGTCGGGATCGATCGACAGTCAACCCATGTCACAGCATGTTGTCAACTCATGTCCTGACATTTCCTCGTGGTCCCAGTATCGCGGCGACCCGCGTCGGCTTCGGCTGCTCAAGGGCGACATGATGTGCGGCGTGACAATGGAACCCACCTGGCAGCTCGGACTGGCGCTCGTCCTTCTCGTTGCCCTGACCCTCGTCGTGTCGTGGGCGGCCAACCTGCGCATCGGGCGACAGACGGTCGTGGCAGCCGTCAGGGCCATCATCCAGCTCGCCCTGGTCTCGGTGATCATCGTGGCCGCGCTGCAGCACCTGTGGAGCGCGCTCGCGTTCGTCCTCGTCATGTTCGTCATCGGCGTCTACACGACGGCGAAACGTGTCGGCGTCCTCCACTGCTGGCCATGGGTCGCCCTCGCGATGGCTGCAGGCGTCCTGCCGGTGCTGCTCATCGTCTACCTGACCGGTACAGCGCCGCTGAACGGGCTGTCGCTCATCCCCATCGCGGGCATCGTCATCGGGAACATGATGACCGCCCACACGCTCGTCGTGAGGAACTCCTTCACCCATCTGCGCTCGCACCTCGGGCAGTACGAGGCAGGGCTGTCGCTTGGCTTTCCCCGCCCCCGGGCGATCCGGCTCGCGGATCCCGACTCCGCACGCGATGCGACTATGCCGAACAACGACCAGACTCGTACTGTCGGGCTCGTGACGCTCCCAGGAGCGTTCATCGGAGTCCTCCTCGGAGGCGGTTCGCCGGTACAGGCCGGCGCCGCCCAGGTGCTCGTCCTGCTCGGGATCATGGCCGGCCAGGCCGTCACGGTGAGCGTGGCCCACCGCCTCATCGAGCACGCACGGATCGTCACGCCCGAGCTCCGCCTGGCCCTCCACCGCTAGGACAGCCAGCTCTGCCGGAACCCCCCCGAGGCGTCTAGATCCTGAGAATCTATTGGACATCTCTCAGGTCTCGCTTATGCTTCGGCTTGACCGTGTTCCCGGAGAAGGACAAAAGCATCGTGCTCGTACCGAGAAAACTGATCATCAGCGGAGTCGCCGCCGTGTTCGCCGTGGGGGGCGCAGGCGTCGCGACCGCAGCCACCTTGCAGAAAGACGTCACCCTCGTCGTCGACGGGCACTCGCTGGCCACGACCGGCTACGTAGCCACCGTGGGCGACGTGCTCGCCAAGAACGCCGTCTCCCTGGAGCAGAGGGACAGCGTCGAGCCCGCCGCCGACACGCAGGTCAGGAACGGCGAGACGATCACCGTCACCCGCATCCGCGCCAAGCACGTCACCGTGAACCATGACGGGACGAGCTCCGCGGTGACGAGCTTCTCCTCCACGGTCGCCGGCGCCCTGAACGACGCGGGCATCACCGTCGACGTCCCCGACCGCGTCTCACCTGAGATCACCGAAGCCCTCACGGACGGCGAGACGATCAGCGTGAAGCGTGTCGTCACCACGACCGCCCAGGCGACGGAGCCCATCGCGTTCACCTCGACGACCGTCAAGGACGCCACGGTGGCCCAGGGCACGTCCAAGGTGACCACGAACGGCGTCAACGGCGTGAAGACGAGCACCTTCCAGGTCGTGACCGTCGACGGTGTCGAGGAGTCACGCACCCTCGTGTCCCAGACCGAGACGCCCGCCACGGCCCAGGTCACGACTGTCGGGACGAAGGTGGCGGCGAAGGTCACCGCGACAGCTGCCGCGACCCCCACGACAACGACCAGGACGACAGCTCCTGCACCCGCTCCGGTTGCCTCGACTGGCTCGACCGCCGGCCTCGACCTGTCGAACGCGGCCATGTGGGACAAGATCGCCCAGTGCGAGTCGAGCGGCAACTGGTCCATCAACACGGGCAACGGCTACTACGGCGGCCTGCAGTTCCTGACGTCGACCTGGCTCTCGTACGGCGGCGGCCAGTTCGCAGCCCGTGCGGACCTGGCGACGCGTGAGCAGCAGATCACCGTCGCGAACCGGGTCTACGCCACCTCCGGTCTCAGCCAGTGGGGCTGCAAGGCCTGAGGTCCGAGCAATGGTGTGAGGTCGCAGGCGACACCAAGCCTGGTGGCCTCACACCTCTCTGGCCTCACACCTCTCTGACAAGTAGGACGACGGGCGACTCCGGCCACATGGCCGGCATCGCGACTCCCTCACCGGCGAGCCAGGCACCGGACGCCCGCATCCCGACGAACTCCGTGCCCTGGGGCTCGCCGAACCACGGCGCCTTGAGCGACGGCATGGCGCTCGGACCGTCGACGACCACAGGCCGCACCGCGTAGCGCTTGTTCGGGTCGAGACCTGCAAGCCGGATCCGGCCGAACGTCATCTCCATGAGCGGTGCGGTGGTGGCCGACACGACGTACACCGCGCGGGCCGCCTCGTTCGACACCACGCCCGTGAGCCATACGCCCGGCTCGTCGCCGCGCACCACGACGCCCTTGTGGATCAGCGACCGGATCCCCTTGTAGAGCGCGATCCAGCCCTTGAGCTCGGCAAGCTCCGCCGCAGACACTGTCCGCAGGTCCCACTCGACGCCCATGTGCCCGACCAGGGCGGTGGCCGCCCGGAACGCCACACTGTGCTGACGTCCTGTCTGGTGAGAGGGCGAGCTGCCGATATGGCACCCGAGCAGCTCGGGAGGCAGCAGGGACATCGTCCACTGCTGGATGCGTACGCGCTCCTGAGCGTCCGTGTCGTCCGAGACCCAGATCCGGTCGCAGATCTCCATGACGCCGAGATCCGCACGAGCGCCTCCGGACGAGCAGGACTCGATCTCCAGGCTCGGCTGGTGCGTCTTGAGCTCGCGCATGAGCCGGTACGTCGCGAGGGTCTGCTCGTGCACCGCCGGGCGGCCGCCGTTGGCGACACTCCCCCCGTCGACGAGGTCACGGTTGTGGTCCCACTTGAGGTAGTCGATCTCGTACTCGTCGAGGAGGGCGACCAGCGACCGGCGCAGGTAGTCGAAGCAGTCGGGGTTGGTGAGGTCCATCACGTACTGCTGCCGCTGGGCGGGCGGCATCCGTCCCGGAACCTGAAGCACCCAGTCCGGATGGGCCCGGGCTACGTCGGAGTCGAGGTTCACCATCTCCGGCTCGACCCAGAGCCCGAACTGCATGCCGTACCCACGGACGTGGTTGACGAGCGGGTGCAGCCCGTGCGGGTACACCTCGGGAGAGACCCACCAGTCCCCGAGTCCACGCGTGTCGTCGCGGCGCGACCCGAACCAGCCGTCGTCGAGCACGAACCGCTCCACTCCCACCTGGGCCCCGAGGTCGACCAGGCGCAGCAGCTCGTCGATGTCGTGGTCGAAGTAGGCGGCCTCCCAGCTGTTGAGGGTCACCGGACGCGGCGTCGCCGGGTATCCCTCGCGGGCGCGGAGGAACGCGTGGAACCGCCGGGACAGGTCGTCGAGACCTCGACCGTACGACCCGTACAGCCAGGGCGAGGTGTACGTCTCGTCCGGCCCGAGGACCACCTCCCCGGGAAGCAGGAGCTCGCCGCCGCCCAGCCAGCGCCCAGTGGCCAGGCGCTCCGCGAGGTAGCGGTGGTTGCCGCTCCATCCGACGTGCACCCCCCACACGTCACCCGTACGGAAGCCGAACCCGTCCTCGCCCGCGTGGAGGATCGTCGCTGCGTCGAAGCCCGTCCGGCCACGCCGACCCTCGCGGAGATGCGTGCCGACGGCGAACGGAAGGCGCTGGGGCGTACGTTCCGTGGCCCAGTGACCGGCGAAGTCGAGCAGCTCGGTGGCTCGCGGCGGTACGGGCAGGCGGGGGGTGACGGCGTCGATGCCGTACGGGTCTGCGCCACGGTTGGTCACCGCCGCCCTGGTCCGGACGAGACCGCTCGCCAGCAG
>JACRAA010000116.1 GCA_016213595.1 Actinomycetota bacterium
AGAGCATGGTCGTCGGGATGGGCGCATCGGCGCCGCGCGTCGCCCGGTGGCTGGGCGACGTCCGCCGCTACTTCCCGAGCTCGGTGGTCCAGGTCATGCAGACGGACGCGATCGACCGCCTCGGCCTCACGCAGCTGCTGCTGGAGCCCGAGATGCTCGCTGCCGTCCAGCCGGACGTCCACCTCGTGGCGACCCTCGCGTCGCTGCGGTCGCTGCTGCCCCAGCAGGCGCGCGAGACGGCGCGCACGGTCGTCCGGGCCGTGGTCGAGGAGGTCGAGCGCCGGATCGCGGACCGCCTGCGCTCGTCGGTGCGGGGCGCGCTCAACCGTGCCCAGCGCACCCGGCGGCCCCGGCAGGGCGACATCGACTGGCTCCGGACGATCCGGGCCAACCTCGGCTCGTACCGCCCTGAGCTCGGCACCATCATCCCCGAGCGTCTCGTCGGCTACGGCCGCAAGCAGTCGGGGTTCGCGCGAGAGATCGTGCTGTGCGTCGACCAGTCGGGCTCCATGGCGACATCGGTCGTGTACGCGTCCATCTTCGCGAGCGTCCTCGCCTCGATCCGCGCGCTCAAGACGTCGCTCGTCGTCTATGACACGGCGGTCGTCGACCTCACCGACGAGCTCCAGGACCCCGTGGACGTCATCTTCGGCACCCAGCTGGGTGGCGGCAACGACACGCCCCGGGCGCTCGCGTACTGCGAGCCCCTCGTCACCCGTCCCCGCGACACGGTATTCGTCCTGGTCAGCGACCTGTACGAAGGCGAGGGGTCGGTCGAGATGATCCGGCGGCTCGGAGCGCTGGCGGGCTCCGGGGTCACCGTCCTCGTGCTGCTGGCGCTCGACGACGAGGGCAGGCCGTCCTACGACAAGGACAATGCTGCGTCGGTCGCGGCCCTCGGCATCCCGTGCTTCGCCTGCACCCCCGATGCCTTTCCCGACCTCATGGCCGTGGCGGTCTCCCGGGGCGACGTCGCCGGCTGGGCCGCGTCCCGCGAAGCCGCCCGTGCGGCGACGCGGTGATGACGGGCGGCCACCGTCGTCCCGTCCGCCCTCGCCGCCCCACCCTCCGCTGACGCCTCCCGCCGCTTGCCACGTACCTTCACTGCCACCAGGCGGGGTGCCGATGCGGATGGCGATCGGCGGCGCGATATCTGCCAGTGAGTGGAGGAGACCTCGACGCGTAGCCTGAGGGGGTGACGACGCCGCAGGACGACAAGCCGATCTTCGAGTCCGAGAAGGCGCCTCCCACCCTCTGGGAGCAGGTGGTCGAGGCGATGCGCCCTCGACGCCAGGCGGGACCGGTCCGGCCGAAACGGCCTCGCCCGCAAGGTACGCGGGAGGTGCTCGTCGCCCTCGGCAGGAACCTCGCCGGAGCGACCGGGGGCGTGCTGTTCATGCTCGGCATCCTCGGCGTCTCCATGTCCGTGCTGCTCGCGGTCTCGCTTCTCGCCACCGCGGCCCAGAACCTCACGATGGGGATCAGCTGGGTCGTCCCGCCGGCGTCCTTCCTCATCTTCGGTGTCGTCGGCGCGATCGGCTACGTGCTGCTCCGCGCCACCGGCATGCTGCCGTCGCGCACTCGCCCCAAGCGTTGACGGTCGGCCAGCCCTGGTGGCACGGCACCCAGGCGGGACGCGCACAAGCGGTACCGCAGGCCTAGCACCGTGACCGGCCACGGGCGGAGCCTGCGACGACAGGCGGCTACTGTCGGATGGGCCGAACGAGGCGACGGTCGACCGAACGGGGGATGAGGGCAGTCATGAGTGACGTACGGCGCGGTCCCTTCTCCCGGCCCGCCCGGCGAGGGGGCCCGCGCGCCGGACTGAGGGACCTCCTCCCGTACCTCGCCGAGCATCGCGGCATCCTCGGTGCTGCCATCGGGCTCTCCGTCGTGGGCGCCGCCACCTCCCTGGCTCAGCCGCTCGTCGTGGGCGACCTCGTGCGCCGCGTCCAGGCGGCCGCGCCGCTCGGCGCCCTGCTCTGGCTCCTCGTCGCACTGCTCGTGCTCAACGGCCTGGTGAGCGGGGTGCAGCACTACCTGCTCCAGCGCGCCGGCACGTCCGTGGTGCTCACCGCCCGCGAGCGACTGATCCGACACGTGCTCAAGCTCCCGGTGGCGGAGTACGACCGACGTCGTACCGGCGACCTGGTCTCGAGGATCGGCACGGACACGACCTTGCTGTACGCGGTCCTCACCCAGGGGCTCATCGACGCGGTCGGCGGCGCGGTGACGCTCGTGGGTGCGCTGGTCGGGATGCTGGTCATCGACCCGGTGCTGCTGGGCCTCACCGTCCTGGTGCTCGTCATCGCGATGGGCGTCGTCGCTGGGCTGACCCGAGGCATCCGCCACGCGAGCCGCCGTCAGCAGGAGGCCGTCGGTGCGCTGTCGGCGGACGTCGAGCGCTCGATCGGCGCTGTACGCACCATCCGCGCCGCCGGCGCGACCGAGCGCGAGACGGCCGGGATCATGGCACTGGCGACGCGAGCCTGGCGAGCCGGCGTCGACGTCGCTCGCGCCTCTGCCCCCGTCGTACCGACGGCCACCATGGCGATGAACCTCGCGTTCCTCATGGTCGTCGGCGTGGGCGGCTACCGGGTCGCGTCGGGGGCGCTCACGATCGGCGGACTCACCGCGTTCCTGCTGTTCCTGTTCCTCATGGTGCTGCCCATCGGCAACGCGTTCGGCGCCGTCACCTCGGTGTCGAGCGCCCTCGGCGCGCTGGGGCGGATCACGGAGGTGCTCGACCTGCCGCTCGAGACGACCAGTGACACCGCCGACGGTGAGCTCAGCGGACCCCTCAACGCGGCGGCCCAGCCCGGCGCGCCGGCGATCGAGCTCGAGGGCGCGACGTTCGCGTACGAGACCGGCGACGGGCCCGTCCAGGTCCTCGAGGACGTCTCGTTCGTCGTCCCGCGCGGCTCCCGTACCGCCCTGGTAGGCCCGTCAGGCGCCGGCAAGAGCACGGTTCTCGGGCTCCTTGAGCGGTTCTACGACGTGCAGTCGGGCGTGATCCGGCTGGGCGGCGTCGACATCAGGCGGCTGCCTCGCGAGGTGCTGCGGGCGCAGTTCGGCTACGTGGAGCAGGACGCCCCGGCTCTCGCCGGCAGCATCCGCGACAACCTCGTCCTCGCGTCCCCGCTGTCCACCGACGAGGACTGCTGGCGGGTGCTGGGGTCGGTGAACCTCGCCGAGCTTGTCCGCCGGAGCCCTCAGGGGCTCGACGCGCCGGTCGGTGAGGACGGTGTGCTGCTGTCGGGCGGCGAGCGTCAGCGGCTCGCCATCGCACGGGCGCTCCTCACCGACGCGCCGGTCCTGCTGCTCGACGAGTCGACCTCCAACCTCGACGGGCGCAACGAGCAGCTGCTGCGCGACGCCCTGGCGGCGGCCTCGCAGGGGCGCACGACACTCGTCATAGCCCACCGGCTCGCGACCGTCGCCGACGCCGACGAGATCGTGGTGCTCGAGGAGGGCCGCGTGGTCGCGCGCGGCACCCACGCCATGCTGCTGGAGGAGTCTCCGTTGTACCGGGAGCTGGCGGCGACACAGCTGCTCGTCTGAGCTGCACAGCTGTCTGAGCCGCACCCTCGTGCCCGTCCGCCCTCGTCTGGCCGCCACCCTCGTCCACGCGCCCCCGACGCACGCCCGGGGGACCGCTGTCGGTGGTAGAACGTCGCACATGCGCGCGGTCTCGTACTCCTCGGTCGGGGGACCGATCGAGCTGGTCGACCTCCCCGAGCCCGCCTGCCCGCCGGACGGTGCGGTCGTACGGGTCGAGGCGACCGGCATCTGCCGGTCCGACTGGCACGCGTGGCGCGG
>JACRAA010000118.1 GCA_016213595.1 Actinomycetota bacterium
ACGACCGGCTGCGCCCGCGGCTCCCGGCGCCTGGCCGCCGTGACAGTCCTCTCACAGTCACCGGGCGACCAGGTCACCCCTCACTAGGGTTCCAGTATTTCCCTGTGAGTGAAGGCCTTCGACGTGTCCCAGCAGCCCCTGTTCGTTCCGGCGGCGCCCGGGTGGTACATCCGCCCGGGCGACCCGCCGGACGTCACGCGGCACTGGGACGGGAAGCAATGGCTGTGTGAGGTCAAGGGGCCCGTCCGCGACCGGTTCGACGACCTGCGGGCCCGGTCGTTCCAGGGCTTGTCACCTGACGACCAGAGCGTGCTGCGGCAGCTGACGGCCGAGGTGTCGCGGGTCGAGGACCTCGTCCTGGCCACACCCAGTGCGAACCCTCCGCTGGTCGAGGTCGCCCCCCCGGCCCCGTACACCCCGCCCTCCATCGACCCGTACACGTTCGTCCCGATCCCCGGGCATGGGCAGGCGGGACGCTCGGTGGCAGCCGTCAGCCGCCGGCGTGGGGCCAGGGTCGTCGTGACGGTGGTCGTCGTGGTCCTGGTCGTCGTGGCGGTGGTCGTGGGCCTCCTGCTGTCGGGCGTCGTTCACCTCGGGTAGCACCGCGTACCCTGTACCGGCGACAGGAGGCGGCATGGGGTTGAGGATCGGGGCCATCGACGTGGCCGTCCCCGTCGTGCTCGCACCCATGGCGGGCATCACCAACCCCGCCTACCGGAGGCTGTGCCGCGAGCAGGCCGAGGCGGGGGCTCCCGGAGTGCAGCCGGCCGGGCTGTTCGTCTGCGAGATGATCACGAGCCGCGGCATCGTCGAGCGCATCCCCAAGACGTTCGACATGCTCCGCTTCGACGACGCCGACCCCGTCAAGTCCGTCCAGCTGTACGGCGTCGACCCGGTCGTCATCGCCACGGCGACAGCCATCCTGTGCGGTGAGCTCGGCATCGACCACGTCGACCTCAACTTCGGCTGCCCGGTTCCCAAGGTGACACGCCGGGGTGGCGGCGGAGTGCTGCCCTGGAAGCGCGACCGGCTCGAGGCGATCCTGCGCGCAGCCGTGAAGGCCGCCGAGCCGTACGGCGTCGCGGTCACCATGAAGACCCGGAAGGGCATCGACGACGCGCACCTCACGTACCTCGACGCGGGACGGATCGCCGAGCAGGCCGGCGTCGCCGCCATCGCGCTCCACGGCCGTACGGTCGCACAGGCGTACGGCGGTGACGCGGACTGGGAGGCCATCGCGCAGCTCGTCGATGCGGTCAGCATCCCGGTGCTCGGCAACGGCGACATCTGGGAGGCGGCTAATGCTGTCCGGATGATGGCCGAGACAGGGTGCGCGGGTGTCATCGTAGGCCGGGGCTGCCTCGGCCGGCCGTGGCTGTTCCGCGACCTCGCCGCCCGTCTGAAGCCAGCGGGAGCCGAGCAAGCACCGACGCTGCCGACGCTCGGTGAGGTGACGGCGATGGTGCGCCGCCACGGCGAGCTGCTCGCGCGGACGCACGGCGAGCGGCACGGGCTGACCGACCTCCGCAAGCACATGGCCTGGTACTTCAAGGGGTTCGGTCTCGGTGGTGAGCTGCGCCACGCGCTGGGCATGGTGTCGTCGTTCGCCGAGCTCGACGACCTGTTCGTCCGGCTCGACCCCGAGACGCCGTTCCCCGTCGGCGAGGTCGGGAGCCCGCGGGGCCGGCAGGGCTCGCCCCGCGAACGCGTCACCGTCCCGTACGGCTGGCTGGAGTCCCAGGTCCTCGACGGCGCGGTCGACCTCGCCGATGCCGAGTCGGACGTGTCGGGCGGCTGAGCCGACGTCGCGCGGTTCGGTCGCGCCTGACCTGCCTGCCGCCCTCGGAGCGCAGCGGGAACCCGCCCGCAGTGTCGTACCCATCTGCCACAGTGGGCCCGTGGGCGAGACAGAGCGCGCGAGGACGTGGGCCGGCACGATGGCCGGTCACGCGGCGGGCGAGGTCGTCCACGCCCACCAGGACACGTACGCCCGCCTGGACGCTCCTCGCCTCGTCCTCCGCGAGGAGCGCGAGGCGTGGGAGGACGCGCACCTCGCCCCAGGTGCCGCTCGAGCGTCCGGCGCTGGTGACCGCGCCAGGCCGGAGGAGCCGAGCCTCGAGCGCACCTGTTTCGAGCGGGACCGCGACCGGATCGTGCACTCCGCGGCGTTCCGCCGGCTCGCCGGCAAGACGCAGGTGGTCGTGTACCCGCACGACCATCAGCGCACCCGCCTGTCGCACGCGCTCGAGGTCGCGCAGGTCGCCACCTCCATCGCCCGGGGCGTCAGGGTGAATGTCACCCTCGCCGACGCGATCGCCCTGGGCCACGACTGCGGCCACGGACCGGGCGGCCACGCCTCCGAGGACGCCTTCGACCCCTACCTCCCGGGCGGGTACAACCACGGCCCGTGGGGTGCCAACGTCGTCCTCGCGCCGCTCAACCTGTGCCGCGAGACGCTCGACGGCGTGCGGAACCACTCGTGGTCCCGCCCGGCACCGGCAACCGTCGAGGGCGAGATCGTGTCCTGGTCCGACCGCATCGCGTACTGCGCCCACGACTTCGAGGATGCCGTCGCCGCGGGCATCATCCGCCCGGAGGACCTCCCGGCCGATGTCGCGGAGATCTGCGGCCGGACCCGCTCCGAGCAGCTGGGGACCTTCATCCACGCGGTGATGTCCTCGTCGGTCCGTAGCGGCAGGATCGGCATGGACGAGGAGGCCGCGGCCGCACTCGCCGGCCTGCGGCAGTTCAACTACGAACGCATCTACACCCGTCCGGAGTCGGTCGCGCAGGCCGAGGCCGTGATCGCCGTGCTGCGTGGCCTCGTCGACCACTACCTCGAGCACCCTCAGGACGTGCCTGTGGAGAACGCTGCCCCGGTCGGGGAGGACGACTCCTGGGTCGCGACCGTCGTGGCGTACGTGGCGGGGATGACCGACCGGTACGCGTTCGAGACGGCGACCCAGGTGCTGGGGTGGGACGCTGCCCGCATCCCGCGCGGGATCGGTCGCGGCGCCTGAGCTCACTGGCGGTGTTGGTCCGCCACGCCGACGACGGTGACGGCTAGGTTTGCTGGAGGTGACGAGGAGGCGGGGATGAGCAACACCACGATCGCGCTCAGTGCAGAGGGCGTGGGGCTGTGGCTGGTCGTACGGGACGGCGGTCTGCCGGAGATCGTGCACTGGGGGCCGGACCTGCCGCATGACCAGGCCGACGTTGACGCTGCCGTGCTGGCCCTCGAGCCGCCGGTGGCGGACGGCGGGATGGATGTCCCCGTACGCGTGTCCGTACTGCCCGAGTCGGGCTCGGGATTCCTGGGCCGTCCGGGTGTCGAGGGGCACGGCGATGGCTGCGGCTGGTCGCCGCACTGGGTTACGGAGGCGGTGA
>JACRAA010000113.1 GCA_016213595.1 Actinomycetota bacterium
GGCCCGGCGGGGTCGATCGTGCGGTCGCTGACGCGACCGGCGACCGGGTTGAGCAGGACGTCCCACGCCTTCGGCAGGAACACGATCACGCCCGCCCAGAGCGCCGCGATGCCGAGCTCGTCGGTCAGGTAGGGCAGCAGCATCAGCCCGGGGACCGTGCCGAAGGCACCGGTCGCGACCGATCCGCTGCCGTAGCCGATGCGGACGCCGCGGGTCAGCGGCGCTCCCGCCGGGTCCTCTGTCCGCGGCGTGGTCTCAGTGGCTCTGGACATGACGGCACTCTAGGCGGCGAGGTTCGGACGACCTCTGCGTCTGGGTCGCGCCCGATGCGGGAATCTCGGTCAGGACCCGCGAGGGAGGTCCCGGATGCCAGAGGTACGGCTCGTCCACGACGCGATGTCGCGCGCGATCGCGGAGACGCGGGCCGCGCGCCAGCGCCTGTCGACGGATCGCCGGGCCGCCCAACGTCGGGTCTACTCGTTCCTCGGCTCCGGCTGGCAGGGCGTGGCCAACGAGGCGTTTTCGCAGGCGTGGGGCGAGTGGCTGGAGTCCGCGAACCGCGTCGAGGAGGGTCTGGGCGCGATGGCCGACCTTCTCCAGGCCCACCACCGCGACATGGTGGAGCAGGACGAGAAGTCGCAGCGGGCGATGGACCGGCTGGCCGCTCGCATCGTAGATCGGCTCGGCTGATGGACGACGGCGACTACGCGATCGAGCTCGAGGAGCTCGAGGGCGTCATCGCCGACCTCGAGAAGTGCGAGCGTGCGCTCGAGGCCCTCACCAACGACATCGAGCGCCAGATGAAGGCGCTGCAGTCCACCTGGGAGGGATTGAGCGCCCAGGCGCAGGCCGAGGCCCAGGAGGAGTGGGAGGAGGGCCTCGCCGAGATGCGTGCGTCCCTCGCTGACATGCGCCAGGCGGCACGTGTCGCCAGCGACAACTACCACCTGATGATCACCACGAACACCGGGCTCTGGCGGAGGCTGACATGACCGTGAAGGTCCAGGCTCGCAGGCTCGAGGCGGCGGCCGACCACTTCGCCACGGCCAACGGGTTCGCAGCACAGACCTACCAAGGGCTCGCCGATGCGGTGGGCGGGTTCTCCGGCATGGCCGGTGACGACTACACGTCAGACGAGTTCGTCTCCACCTATGACGAGGCAGCGCAGGCCGCGGTGGACGGCATGCGCGAGCTGGTCGCAGCACTTTCCGGGATGGCCCGGCTGCTGTGGATGACGGCCGGCAACCACCGGAGCGCCAATCGGGCGTCGGTCTACCAGGCGAACCCGCCCGTCTACGACTGCGGTCAGTTCGACGACCTCCCGGACTCCACGGTGACGGTCGGCACTGTGTCCGTGCCCACCGCCAAGGGCGCGGAGTCCTTCGACACCCCGGCGCTGTGGGACCTGATCACCGACTACCTGGAGGGCTGGACGTGGCCCGGTGCCAACACGGGTACCCTGCGGTCAGCCGCGTCGTCGTGGCGCCAGCTCCAAACGATGCTCGACACCATGCTGATGCCGTACCTCGAGGCAGCAGAGTCCGAGCTCGAGGGACAACGCTCGCCGGAGATCGCCGACGTCCGCACGGTGATCGCTGATCTCAAGCTGGACATCGAGCAGCTCGGGCTCCACTGCAAGGACCTCGGCGATGCGTGCGACGACTACGCGACCCGCGTCGACACCGTGAAGGAGACGGTCAAGGGGATCCTCGAGGACCTTGCGATCGAGGCGGGCATCACCGTCGTTGCCGCCGGCATCGTCAGCTTCTTCACCGCCGGGCTGGGCGCAGGAGGTGGCGCTGCCATCGCCGGCTGGCGCCTCGCGTCGGCGGCCCGCCGGGTGATCAAGGCGTTCACGGCCATGCGCGCCGCGGTCAAGGTCGCAGCGGTCGCCAAGCTGACGCGTGTCGCCAGCAAGGTCCCACTGATCGGGAGGCGCTTCAGGCGGATCAGCGACGCGGCCAATATGGCCAAGCACGCCCGGTACAAGGACGCCCTGCGTCGGGCGATGGGCAAGCCGGCGACCCGCGACCCGAAGCTGTCGCGACTCATGGACGAGATGTGGCGCGACAATGCCAAGATCGGGAACGGTTCCACGGCCGCCGCGGTGCGGCACGAGCTCGCCACCGGGAAGCCGGTCGGAGGGGTGTTCACACGCAGAAGGCGCAAGACATGATCAGGGCATTGGAAAAGTGGCTGCGCAACAACCCCGAGGCCACGCCGGGGGACCGGTCAGCCGCGGAGAACGTCATCAAGGACCTGCGCGACGCGTTGGCGGGGAACTAGCGAGGAGTACCGGTGTCGACCGAGGAGTTCACGAGATTCATCGAGAGGCTCGCCGCGATCACGCCCGCCATCGGCCACGCGCTCGAGGCGGACGGAGAGCAGCGCACCCCGGACATGGAGATGCCGGTGCTCTGGATGAGCGGCGTCGGGCATGCCGTTGCCGCCGCGTTGCCCGGCCTGCCAGCCGCGTCCCAGGTTGCCGTTCTCGACGTGGTCGAGGGCGGCATGGCGTCGGGCAGCGAGCTGCTCCGCACGGCTGTTGCGACAGGGCTGCTCGAGGCGCTCGCCCACGACATGGACCGCTCCCGGGTGCCGCGCGATCTCGTCACTCCGCTCCTGGGTGCCCAGTCGCGGGCCTACCTGGACGCATGGGACACCTTCACGCTCGGCGAGCCGTCCTCGGGCACGCCGTGAGCGAGGACCAGGGCTCCTTGATGAACTTCGTCGGCGGGGACGCCGAGGGAGCTCGCTCGCTGCGTCGTGCACTCGAGGCGCTCCGCGACTCGGCCGAGGTCGCACCCGGCCTGCAGGCCCGGGTCGCCGCCGTCCTGTCCGGAGACC
>JACRAA010000114.1 GCA_016213595.1 Actinomycetota bacterium
ACGATGAGCCCGCCGAGCCATAGCGGTGTACGGAACAGCAGGTGGAGGCCCAGCGCGCCGCCGATCACCTCGGCGAGGTCCGTCGCGATCGCCATCACGTAGGCCTGGAGCGCGTACGCCAGCCTCCAGAACCCGTGCCGGGCGACGAGGCTCTCCGACACGAGGGTCGCCAGGGACTTCCCGGTGACCAGACCGAGACGCGCGGACAGGTACTGGACGACGACGGCGATGACGCTCGCGGCCACGAGCACCCAGAGCAGCCGGTAGCCGTACCTGCTGCCGGCGCTGAGGTTGGCTGCGATGTTCCCGGGGTCCACGTACGCCACGGCTGCGACGAACGCCGGGCCGAGGAGCGTCAGGACGCGGGGTGCGCGTACGGTGCCCGGTGAGCTCATCGGCCACCACCTTCGCGCTCGCCGCCGTGACGCGGTTTCGTCCTTTCGTGGTCAGTCTGGCAGACTTGGCCCGCATCCGTCGTGCCCGTGCCCTCTCATCACGTACAGGGCGGATCCCCCGGAGGCCGGCGCGCGACCCCACTCGCGATCGGCGGCGTCCACCACACCGTCTGGGACGTCCAGGCACATACGCACAGGAGAACCACACACGTGGCTGTCAAGATCCGTCTGAAGCGGCTCGGCAAGATCCGCTCGCCGCACTACCGCATCGTCGTCATGGACTCGCGCGCCAAGCGCGACGGCCGGGCGATCGAGGAGATCGGGCTCTACCACCCGAAGAACGACCCGTCGCTGATCAAGGTCGACTCGGAGCGCGCGCAGTACTGGCTCGGTGTCGGCGCCCAGCCCACCGAGGCCGTCGTCGCGCTGCTCAAGCGTTCGGGCGACTGGCAGAAGTTCACGGGCGACACGTCGCCCTCGGGCATCGACGAGCAGCGCGCTCCCAAGGACAAGACGGCCGCCTTCAACAAGGCGCTCGCCGAGAGCGACGGCGCCGCGACGAGCGAGGCCATCTCCAAGTCGAGCCGCAAGGCGAAGGCTGCCGCTGAGCCCGAGGCCGCCTCTGACGAGTCCTCCGTGAGCAGCGGCGATGCGGCCGAGCAGGCCTGACGTGCTCGCCGAGGCGCTCGAGCACCTGGTGCGCGGCATCGTGTCGAACCCCGACGACGTCGTCGTCAAGGACCTCGACCTGCGCCGGGGCCGGATGCTCGAGGTCCGGGTGCACCCGGAGGACGTCGGCAAGGTCATCGGCCGCCAGGGCCGTACGGCGACAGCTCTCCGTACCGTCGTGAGCGCCCTCGGGGGCCGCGAGCAGGTGCGCGTGGACTTCGTCGACGTCGACCGTCGTCCGGGCCGTGGCGGTGGCCACTACCGCTGACCCCGGCCGCACCGGCGACGACCCTGTCGAGGTCGTCGTCGGGATCGTCGGCCGGGCGAACGGTCTCCGCGGCGATGTCGCTGTCGAGCTCCGCACCGACGAGCCCGAGGTGCGGTTCGCGCCCGGGTCCGTCCTGCGGTGCGAGGGCCTCAGCTCACGGCTGACCGTCGCGACCGTACGCGAGGCAGTCCCGGGACGCTTGTTCGTACGGTTCGTGGAGGCGCCCGACCGCAGCGCCGCCGAAGCCTTGCAGGGCCGTGTCCTGGTCGTGTCCGTCGACCCGGACGAGCGCCCGTCCGGGGGCGACCCCGAGGAGTACTACGACCGGCAGCTCCGAGGCCTCCGGGTCCTCGACGCCTCCGGCGCCGAGGTGGGCCTGGTCGGTGACGTCGTCCATCTCCCGTCGCAGGACCTCCTCGCCGTCACCACCGAAGCGGGGGAACGGCTCATCCCGTTCGTGTCCGACCTCGTACCGCACGTCGACCTCCACGCGGGTACGGTCCAGCTGTCGGCCGCCGCGGACGGCCTCCTCGAGGATGCCGCGGAGGCATGACCGGACCTGTGGCCCCCCTCATGCGCCTCGACGTGGTCTCCATCTTCCCGGACTACCTCTCGCCGCTGTCGCTGTCGCTGGTCGGCAAGGCGATCGCGTCCGGCCTCGTGGCGCTGGGCGTCCATGACCTTCGGGACTGGACGCACGACCGTCACCGGACGGTCGACGACACCCCGTACGGCGGTGGCGCCGGGATGGTGATGAAGCCGGACCCGTGGGGCGAGGCGCTGGACGAGGTGCTGGGCGACGACCTCGAGGGCACGACGCTGGTCGTCCCGACGCCCTCGGGCGTCCCGTACAGCCAGGCGCTCGCCGCCGAGCTCGCCACGCGCAGCCACCTGGTGTTCGCCTGCGGGCGGTACGAGGGGATCGACGCGCGCGTGACGGCTCACTACCGGGAGCGGGTCGATCTTCGCGAGATCTCGCTCGGGGACTACGTCCTCAACGGGGGAGAGGTGGCCGCGCTCGCCATCATCGAGTCGGTCGTACGGCTCCTGCCGGGGGTGGTCGGCAACCCGGAGTCGCTGGTCGAGGAGTCGCACTCCCCGGACCTCGACGGCCTCCTCGAGTACCCGGTCTTCACGAAGCCGCTCGAGTGGCGGGGCCTCGCCGTGCCCGACGTGCTCCTGTCGGGTCACCATGCGAACATCGCGAGGTGGCGACGCGAGCAGGCGGAGCGCCTCACCCAGGAGCGGCGCTCTCCGCTCGGGTGAGGGAGCAGTCGGGCACTCTCCTGCCCTACACCATCCGACCCGGTCACTGTTGTGGCGGGGTGGCGGTCCTCGTCGGGGCCGGGCCAGGTTAAAGTGACCCCCGTGGCGACTCAAACACTCACCGTTCACCAGAGGGCCGTACGTTCAACCGTCGCGTTGAAGGTGCTCATGGCCGTGACCGGCATCTTCCTGATCTTCTTCCTGCTCATGCATGCGTGGGGCAACATCAAGGCCTTCTTCGGGCCCGAGTCCTACGACCACTACGCCGAATGGCTGAAGAGCGACATCCTGTACCCGCTCGTCCCCAGGGGCTGGTTCATCTGGATCTTCCGGGTCTTCATGGTGGCCTGCATCGTCGGCCACATGGCCGCGGCCTAC
>JACRAA010000124.1 GCA_016213595.1 Actinomycetota bacterium
CCAACGCCCTGGCGAGCACCAACGTCGCCCTGCTGGTGTCGGGTCAGCTGAGCCCGGCCGACTACATGGCCAAGCTCCAGGCCAGCCTCGACGCCAACAAGTAAGCCACCTCGTCACGCGGGGGCCGGGTTCGTGAGAAACGGACCCGGCCTGCCCGCCAGGAGACCCCGATGCGCAAAGTCCTGGGTGATCGGAAGACCATCATCCTTCTCATGGCCCCGGCCCTGCTGCTCTACACCTTCCTCAAGATCATCCCCGTGGCATGGTCGCTGGGGCTCTCCCTGTTCAAGGGGAACCTGCTCACCGGCTTCACGTTCATCGGCTTCAAGAACTTCACGGACTTCGTGGCCGACCCCGACGCGGTCAACGCGGTCTGGGTCACGGTCAAGTACTCCGTCGTCGTCACGCTCCTGCAGGTGACGCTGGGGTACGCGCTGGCGCTGCTGTACATCTTCGTGCTCCGCAAGGCGTCCGCGTTCGTCCGTACGGTCGCCTTCTTCCCCACGGTCCTCCCCACTGTCGCGGTCGCTCTGCTGTTCAAGAGCTTCTTCTCGATCGGGGACAACCAAGGGCCGGTCAACGCCGCGCTGAACGCGCTCGGCCAGCCCAGCGTGGACTTCTTCGTCTCGGGCTCCGGCACGTTCATGGTCGCCGTCGTCATGGAGCTCTGGCGCTCGATCGGCTTCTACGCCGTGCTCCTGTACGCCGGGCTCGTCGACATCCCCATCGAGACCCTCGAGTCCGCACGGCTCGACGGCGCCGGCGGGCTCCGGCTGGTCCGCTACATCGTCCTGCCGCTGAGCGCGCCCATCCTCATCAGCTCGCTGATCTTCAGCGTCAACGCCACCCTCAAGGTCTTCGACGGGCTGCTCGCGCTCAACAACGGCGGCCCGGGCAGCGCGACCACCCCGCTCACGCTCTACATGTACCGGTCGGCGTTCAACTACGCGGAGTACGGCTTCGGCTCGGCCGTCGCGGTGATCCTCACGCTGCTCTGCCTCATGTTCACCGTGACCGTGTTCCGCACCGCCCGCCGCGACGTGGCGGAGGCCTGACGTGCGCACTGTCCGCTCGACCGTCAAGTACCTCCTCATCGGCCTGCTGCTGCTCGTGGTGCTCTACCCGCAGGTCTGGCTGATCCTCGGCTCGTTCAAGACCCAGAACGAGTTCTTCACGGCGCCCACCTGGTCACTGCCCCAGCACTTCTCGCTCGACAACTACGTGACGGCGCTGACGACCAGCAACGTCGGGCAGATGTACCTCAACAGCATCACGGTCACCGTGCCCTCGCTGGCCGCCATGCTGCTCGTCGGCATCGCTGCGGGGTACGCGCTCGAGATCATGGTGTGGAAGGGCCGGGGCTCGACGCTGCTGTACTTCGTGGCCGGCCTGATGGTGCCCGGCCAGATGATCCTCGTGCCCCTGTTCACCGTGTACTTCAAGGTCGGCCTCACCAACACGCTGTGGCCGCTCGTCATCACGTACGTGGTCATGGGCCTTCCCCTGACCGTCTTCCTCATGGCGACGTACTTCCGCGCCATCCCCCGCGAGCTCTTCGAAGCGGCCACGATGGACGGCGTGTCCATGCTGCGCGCGTTCTTCGTCATCGGGCTGCCGCTCATGAAGAACGCGATCATCACCATCGCCATGGTGGAGTTCTTCAGCGTGTGGAACGACCTGCTCATCGCCCTGACCTTCACGACACGCAAGAACCTCCAGACCCTGCAGGTGGGCCTGCTGGGATTCTCCAACGAGTACGGCTCGACCCAGTACGGCCCGTTGTTCGCCGCGATCAGCATCAACGTCGTGATCGTGGCGATCGTCTACGTCTTCCTCAACAAGCAGATCATGGCCGGGCTCGCCGCCGGCTCGGTGAAGGGATAGGACATGACCCGAATCGCGCTCCTCCACACGGGAGCCGTCAACATCGCACCCTTCGGCCAGCTGACCCGGGCCCACTGGCCGGGCATCGAGACGCTCAACCTGCTCGACGACAAGATCGTGGCCGACCTGCGCAGCCCCCGGGCTCCCGGCGTGGCCGAGCGGCTGAAGGACCTGGTGGCGACGGCGGTTGCCGCTGAAGCGGACGCGGTCCTGCTCACCTGCTCGTCGATCTCGGAGTACGCGGCCGGGCTGAGCGAGAGCGCAGGTATCCCCGTACTGCGCGTCGACGAGGCCGTCGCCGACGCAGCGGTCGCGGCGGGCCGACGGATCGCCGTCATCGCGACCTTGCCCACGACGCTCGGACCGAGCGTCCGTCTCGTCGCGGAACGTGCCGCGCTGGCGGGCGTCGAGCCCGAGGTGAACGAGGTGCTCGTCGACGGCGCGTTCGACGCGGTCGTTGCGGGGGACACCGCGACGCACGACCGGCTCGTCGGTGAAGCCGTCGTCCGTGCCGCCGCCACCTCCGATGTCGTCGTGCTCGCCCAGGCGTCGATGGCGTCCGCCGCACAGGCCGTGACCGTCGGCGTCCCGGTCCTCACCAGCCCCGAGCCGGCCGTCCTGCGCGCCAAGGAGGTGCTCGGTCTGTGACGACCGTCCTCGCGGTCGACCAGGGCACGCAGTCGACGAAGGCGCTGCTGGTCGGTCGCGACCACAGCGTCTCGCGGCGTGCCGTGGCCGGGCTGGAGCGGGACTTCCCGCGGCCCGGGTGGGTCGAGCAGGACGCCGAGGCGATCTGGGACTCCGTCCTCACAGCCGTGGCGGGGCTCGGCGACGCCGAGGTCGAGGTCGACGCCATCGCCCTGGCGACCCAGCGGGAGACCGTGCTCGCGTGGGACACGACCACCGGCCGTCCCCTGGGACCGGCACTGTCCTGGCAGGACCAGCGTGCCGTCGAGGTGTGCGAGCGTCTGGCCGACCTGGCGGACGTCGTGGCGGAGACCACCGGCCTGCTCCTCGACCCCATGTTCTCCGCCGCGAAGATCGCCTGGCTGCTCGACGCCTACGACCCGGCCCGCGCCGGGTGCCGCAGCGGACGGGTCAAGGTCGGCACGATCGACTCCTGGCTCCTGTGGCGCCTCACCGGGCGCCACCTCTCCGAAGCCGGCAACGCGAGCCGGACATCGCTGCTCGACATCGCGAGCCTCTCCTGGGACCCCGGGCTCTGCGAGGCCTTCGGCGTCCCCGTCGAGTGCCTGCCGGAGGTCGTCTCCTCCATGCCGATGGTCCCCACGACCAGGGCGCTCGGCCCGGTCCCGGCAGGAACGCCCGTGGCGGCCGTGCTCGGCGACTCGCACGCCGCCCTGTTCGCCAACGCCGGCTGGCGTCCGGGGTCGGTCAAGGCCTCGTACGGGACGGGCTCGTCCATCATGGCCGTCTCGCACGCGACGGAGGCCGCGGGACTGTGCCGTACGGTCGCCTGGGACGGCCCGGACGGCGTGACGCGCGCCCTTGAAGGCAACATCCGCTCGAGCGGCGCGACCCTCACCTGGCTGTGTGGGCTCCTCGGGGTGTCCGCGCCCGAGCTCTCGGCCCTCGCCGCAACAGGGTCCCCGGCCGTCCACCTGGTCCCGGCGTTCGGCGGCCTCGGCGCGCCCCACTGGGACTCGCAGGCGGTCGGTCTCCTCGACGGCCTCGACATGGGTACCAGCCGCGGGGACCTGGCCCGGGCGGCGCTCGAGTCCGTCGCGTTCCAGGTGTCCGACGTGCTGGAGGCCGTGGCCGCGGCAGGGACACCCGCCACGATCGTCCTCGCCGACGGGGGAGCGACGGCCAGCGACCTTCTCATGCAGTGGCAGGCCGACCTCGCCCAGGCGACCGTTGTCGTCTCCGACGAGCCGGAGCTCTCGGCGCTCGGGGCCGCCGACCTCGCCGGTCTCGCCCTGGGCAGCTGGTCGGTCGCCGACCTCGAGACCATGGACCGGCCTCGTCACGAGTTCACCCCGGCCGTCTCCGCGGCCGACGCAGTCTCCGCCCGGGACGGCTGGACGCTCGCCGTCTCCCGGTCCCGTCTCACACGAAAGGAACGCCCATGACACAGAAGTTCGGCGCAGGGATCTGGCACTTCGCGAGCTATGTGGACCGCTACGCCACCGACGGGTACGCCCCGCCGATCGGCATGCTCGACATGATCGACCGCGCGGGCCAGGTCGGCGATCTCAGCGTCGTCGACCTCAACTACCCGTTCCCCGGGTGCGACGCGCCGCTGAGCGAGGTCAAGGCGCGCCTGGCCGCGAACAACCTGTCCGTCATCGGGATCACCCCCGAGATGTACACCCGGACGTTCTCCCGCGGCGCGTTCACGAACCCCGACCCGGGGGTTCGTCGAGCGGCCCATGACCTCATCACCGAGGCGGGCGGCATCGTGCGTGAGCTCGGCGCGTCGTACGTGAAGCTCTGGCCCGGCCAGGACGGCTGGGACTACCCGTTCCAGGTCGACCACCACAAGCTGTGGCAGATGTCGATGGACGGGGTGGCGGAGCTCGCCAGCGAGAACCCCGACCTGAAGTACGTCATCGAGTACAAGCCGCGCGAGCCGCGGGTCCACATGAGCTACTGCTCGGTCTCCCGGACGCTCCTCGCCCTGGAGAAGATCGGCCTGCCCAACATCGGCATCCTGCTCGACTTCGGCCACGCGCTGTACGGCGGCGAGTCGCCGGCCGACTCGGCCCAGCTCGCCATCGACTACGGCCGGCTGTTCGGCATGGACGTCAACGACAACCTGCGGAGCTGGGACGACGACATGATCGCCGGCTCGGTCCACCCGATGGAGCTGTTCGAGTTCTTCTACGTGCTGCGCAAGAACGGCTGGGAGGGAGTCTGGCAGCTCGACCAGTTCCCCTTCCGCGAGGACACGGTCGCAGCCGCCAAGCAGGCCATCCGGTTCCTGCGCCGTGTGGAGGCCGGACTGGAACGGCTGGACTTCGACGCGATGCAGGCCGCACAGGACGCTCAGGACGCGGTCGAGGCGACGCGTCTGGCATCCGACGCTCTGTTCGGCGACCTGGCAGACTGATCGCCAACCTGAACGCTCGTGGAGGCATCCGTGGACTACGCCCAGCCGGCCAGCAGACTGCGACTGGTGACCCGTGTGGCGCGGATGTACCACGAGCAGGGACTCAAGCAGCCCCAGATCGCGGAGGCGCTGCACGTGTCCCAGGCCAAGGTCTCCCGGCTGCTCAAGAAGGCCGAGGACCTCGGCATCGTGCGCGTCATGATCGTGCCCCCGGCGGGTGGCCACTCGGACCTCGAGGAGGCGCTCGTCACGAGGTACGGCCTTCTCGACGCGGTGGTTGCCGACGCGCCGGCGGGTGACGAGAAGGGCATCACGAGCGCGGTCGGAGCGGCTGCCGCCACGTACCTCGAGGACGTCCTGCTCGGTCACGAGCGGATCGGCATCTCGTCCTGGAGCGAGACCCTGCTCGCGATGGTGACGGTGCTGTCGCGCCGCCCCCAGCCCGTCGCCGACACCGTGGCCCAGGTCATCGGCGGCGTGGGGATCCCGGAGGCCCAGGTCCAGGCCACCCGGCTCACCGAGCAGCTGGCCGCGCTCACCGGCGGCAAGCCCCTGTTCCTGCCGACACCGGGCGTGGTGTCGGCCGCCCTGCGTGACGCGATGCTCGCCGAGCCGTACGTCACGCACGTGGTGGAGGCGTGGAAGGACCTCACGATCCTTCTCGCCGGCATCGGGAGCCTGGACCCGTCCCCCCTGCTGCAGCGTTCGGGCAACGCCATCGCCGACGCGGACCAGGACTCGCTGCGGGCACTCGGCGCCGTCGGCGACATCTGCCTGAGGTTCTTCGACGCCGAGGGGCGCCACGTCGACTCCGACCTCGACCTCCGCGTGGTGGGCATCGACCCGGAGACGCTGCTCGCCGTACCGCGGCGGGTGGGCGTGGCCGGGGGAGCGCGGAAGCACTCCGCGGTCCGCGCCGCGATCCTCGGCGGCTGGGTCAACGTGCTCGTCACCGACGTGGAGACCGCCGAGTCGCTGCTGACCTGACCACCGTCGACGGCCACCGTCGACACCCATCCCTGACCGGACCCCTCCGAGGAGAAGCTGTGCCATCACCTGTTCCCGTCCGTCTGCGCGCCGAGCACCTCGACGAGGCCCTCGGCATCGGGACCTCCACGCCGAGACTGTCGTGGGGCTACGACGAGGCCCCCTCGGGCTTCGTGCAGGAGTCCGTCGAGGTCGAGGTGGTCCGTCCCTCGGGCGCCGAGACCTACGTCCTGGTCGGGCCCGAGCAGGTGCTCGTGCCCTGGCCCGCGCCGCCGCTGCGCAGCCGCGAGGCCGTCCAGGTCCGGGTCCGGGTGCCCGGCGGCGAGTGGTCGGAGACCCTCCCGGTCGAAGCCGGCCTGCTGGCGCGCGAGGACTGGGCCGCGTCGTTCGTCACCCCGGTGGGGCCGATGGCGAAGGGCGAGCCCGCCCCCGTCCTGCGCGGCGTCCTCGACGTCCAGGACGAGGTCGTCTCGGCCCGCCTGTACGCGACGGCGATGGGCCTGTACGTGCCGAGCCTCAACGGCGCTCGGGTGGGCGACCTGGAGCTGGCGCCGGGCTGGACCGCGTACCAGGAGCGGCTCCGCTACCAGACGTACGACGTCACCGACCTCGTCCAGCAGGGCGAGAACGTCCTCGAGCTTCTCATCGGCAGGGGCTGGTGGCACGGGCGCATCGGCTTCGAGGGACGCAGCGAGGTGTACGGACCGGTCGTGGCGGGGCTCGCGCAGCTCGAGGTGACGCTCGCGACCGGCGAGACGCTGCGGCTCTCGACAGACCTGTCGTGGACGGCGTCGGCATCGGGCATCACGGGGAACACCCTGCTCGACGGCCAGCACACCGACCTGCGGCACACGGGCGGAGAGGCGGTCGCCGTCGAGGTCGTCGATCCCGGGTCGAGGGCTCTCGTCGCGCCCGACGGCCCGCCGGTCCGGGTCACGGAGGTCCTGCCGGTCGCCGCCACCGAACAGCGTCCCGGAGGCGTCACCCGCATCGACGCGGGCCAGAACCTGGTCGGATGGCTGAGGCTGCGCCTCCGCGGCGAAGCCGGAGCTGTCGTGACCGTACGACACGCGGAGGTGCTGGAGCACGACGAGCTGGGGACGCGTCCCCTGCGTACGGCCAAGGCGACCGACACGTTCGTGCTGACGGGGGACGGCGAGGAGGTGTGCGAACCGTGCTTCACGTTCCACGGCTTCCGCTACGCGGAGGTCTCAGGGGCCGAGGTGACCGGTGCGGAGGCGGTCGTCGTGGGCTCGGACCTGCGCCGCACGGGCCGGTTCGCGAGCTCCCACGAGCTCCTCGACCAGTTCCACCGCAACGTCGTCTGGGGGATGCGGGGCAACTTCGTCGACGTCCCCACCGACTGCCCCCAGCGTGACGAACGGCTCGGCTGGACGGGCGACATCCAGGTCTTCAGCCCGACGGCGTCGTTCCTCTTCGACTCGGCCGGGTTCCTGACGAGCTGGCTCGCGGACCTGTCCGCCGAGCAGACCGCCGACGGTGTCGTGGGCTGGGTCGTGCCGGACATCCTGCCGGCCGGCACGCCGGCGACGGCGGCGTGGGGAGACGCCGGAGTGATCGTGCCCTGGGTCGTGCACGACGCGTCCGCGGACGTCCAGCTGCTGCGCCGACAGCTCGACTCCATGAGGGCCTGGGTGGACCACGTCGCCGAGGCCGCCGGGGAGTCGCGGCTGTGGCGCGGCGGGTTCCAGTTCGGCGACTGGCTCGACCCGGACGCCCCACCCGAGGACGCGTTCGCGGCCAAGGCCGACCCGGACGTCGTCTCCACCGCGTGCTTCGCTCGGTGTGCGCGCGTGCTGTCGCAGGCGCTGGCTGTCGCCGGGGAGCCCGAGGCCGCACGCCGCTACGCACAGCTCGCGGACGAGGTCGTCGCAGCGTTCCGGAGCGAGTACGTGACGCCGGCCGGACGGATCCTCAGCGACTGCCAGACCGTGTACGCCATGGCCATCTGCTGGGACCTGGTCGACGACGCGACCAAGGCCCGGGCCGGCGACAGGCTGGCGGACCTGGTGCGGGGCGAGGATTTCCGGATCTCGACCGGCTTCGTCGGCACCCCTCTCGTCACCGAGGCGCTCGGCCTCACCGGGCACGTCGACACCGCGTACCGGCTCCTGCTCCAGACCGGCTGCCCCTCCTGGCTGTACGCGGTGACCATGGGCGCCACCACGGTGTGGGAGCGCTGGGACTCGATGCTGCCGGACGGGACGATCAACCCGGGCCAGATGACCTCGTTCAACCACTACGCCCTGGGTGCGGTCGCCGACTGGCTCCATCGCTCGGTCGCCGGCCTGGCGCCGGCGGCTCCCGGCTACCGCAGGGTCGCCGTCCGTCCGCTCGTCGGTGAGGCCCTCGACCGTGCCGAGGCCTCGTACGAGTCCCGCTACGGCTGCCATGAGGTCTCGTGGAGCCGGACGGGCTCGGAGGTACGGCTGTCCGTCACGGTCCCTGTGGGCACGACCGCCGAGGTCTGGGTCCCCGGCGAGTCCAGGTCCGTCGAGGTGGGGCCGGGGCAGCACACGTTCACCGGCTCGGTCCAACAGCTCGCCCGTCCCCGGCGGACGATCCGCGACGTCGTCGCCGACCCGGAGCTGTGGCCGCGGGTGGTGGAGGCGTTCGTCGCGAGGCGAGCGGCCACTGACGGCCAGCAGCTGGCGCGGAGGCTGCTGCGGAACTTCGACGCGCCCGTCTCGCGCCTCGCGGAGTACGCGTCGCCGCCGTTCAAGCGCGCCGCGTTCGAGCCCGTCCTCGCGGAGGCGCTCACGACCCTGCTGTGACAACGCTTTCCCTTGTCGCGTGGCAACCACTGGCTGAACAAGATGCCCCAGGTCGGGCTCCCGTAGCCTGACCGGGTGCAGGCGCTGACCGGATACGCGACGATCGGCATCCTCATTCTCGTAGGCGTCGCGTGCGGCCAGTTCGGTGTCCTGACGACCCAGCACCAGCAGATGATGTCGAAGCTGGCGCTCCTCGTGGCCTCGCCCGCGCTGATGCTCACGATGATCGAGAAGGCGGACCTCTCGCGCGTCTTCGCGCGGAGCTTCATCGCCAACGCCGGCGCCATCATCGTGGCCGGGCTCGTGTACCTCGTGCTCGCGGTCCTGTTCTTCCGCCCGCCGCCGGCCGAGCGGACCATGGGGACGCTGCTCGCCTGCTACACGAACGCGGGCAACCTGGGGCTGCCCGTCGCCGCCTACGCCCTGGGTGACCCCACCTGGATCGCCCCCGTCCTCCTTGTCCAGGTGGCCGTCCTCCAGCCGCTGGCCCTCGCCCACCTGGACTACCGCCGCGCGAGGGAGAACGGTGGGTCGGTCCCGGTCGCACGTCTGGTGACCCTTCCCATCCGCAACCCGCTCACGGTGGGCTGCCTCGCCGGACTGGGGCTGAACCTCGCGCACATCTCGCTCCCGGGTGTGGTCGAGACGCCGCTCGTGATGCTCGGCGGCGTCGCCGTACCCACGATGCTCCTCGCGTTCGGCATCTCGCTGCGCCTCGACCCGCGACCGAAACGGGGTGCCGAGAGCCTCGAGTCC
>JACRAA010000125.1 GCA_016213595.1 Actinomycetota bacterium
AGGCGGCCCGCATCGACGGCGCCGGCGAGCTGCGGATCTTCTTCTCGGTGATCCTGCCGCTGTGCGGACCCGCGCTCGCGACGCTCGGGATCCTGACGTTCCTCACCTCGTGGAACAACTTCCTGTGGCCGCTCGTGGTGGCGCAGACCGAGGAGAAGTACACGCTCCCGGTCGCCCTCGCGCTCTACTCCGTCGGCCAGAACGCCACGCAGTACGGACTCCTGCTCGCCGGCTCGGTCGTCGTCGTGCTGCCCGTGCTCGCCATCTTCCTGGTCCTGCAGCGCCACATCATGCAGGGCATCGCCATGACCGGCATCAAGTAGGCCCCGCCACACAACCGACGCCCTCATCTCGGGCAAGGAGGCACCACCCCCATGAAGATCCGTCCACCCGTCGCGCTCGTCGCGACCGCAGCCCTCGCTGCTGCCGCACTGGCGATCCAGCCGCCGACACCGGCCGCCGCCGGCGACCGTCCCTCGTCCGGCACCCGCGCCGTGCTCGAGGAGTACATGGCCGACAGCTGGAAGTCGATGGCTGCGATGACCGACGAGTCCACCGGGCTCCCGGCCGACAACATCGGCGGCGACCTCGCTGCCTCCTCGCGCAGCGGCTACACCTCGCCGACCAACATCGGCGCCTACCTCTGGAGCACGGTCGCTGCCCGCGACACCGGGCTGATCTCGCGTCGCGAGGCGCGCGAGCGGGCGCGTACGACGATCGCGACCGTCGCCGGGATGGAGAAGCACGAGCCGTCCGGCATGTTCTACAACTGGTACGACCCCGCGACCGGCGACAAGCTGGACGTCTTCCCGGGCGGCGGGGCCATCGAGCAGTTCGCCTCCAGCGTCGACAACGGCTGGCTCGCGACCGGCCTGCTCCTGACCGAGCGGGCGATCCCGGCGCTGAAGCACCAGGCCCGGGCGATCCGCTCGCAGATGGACTTCGGCTACTACTACAACCCGGCCGAGGGGGTCCGGAAGGAGCCCGGCAGCGATGCCCCCGTGGGCGGTCAGATCCGCGGCGGCTTCTGGGTCGACCCGCCGTCGGGCTGCTCGGTCGCCGACAACTACCGCGGTGGCGAGGACGTCTACTACACCTGCCACTACTACGGGTCGTTCAACACCGAGCCGCGCATCGCCTCCTACCTCGGCATCGCCGCCGGCCAGATCCCGGCCAAGCACTACTTCGGCACGCTCCGCACCTTCCCGCCCACGTGCGACTGGTCGTGGACCGAGACGAAGCCGACCGGCGAGTGGCGCACCTACGAGGGTGTCGATGTCTTCGAGGGAACGTTGCCCTACCGCGGCCACCGGCTGGTCCCGACCTGGGGCGGCAGCATGTTCGAGGCGCTCATGGTGCCGTTGTTCGTGCCCGAGGAGACGTGGGGCGCCCGCTCGTGGGGCGTCAACCACCCGCTCTACGTGCAGGCCCAGATCGAGCACGGCATGGACGAGGCCGGCTACGGCTACTGGGGCTTCTCCCCGTCCAACGACCCTGCCGGCGACTACCGCGAGTACGGAGTTGACCAGCTCGGCATCGACGGCCCCGGTTACACCTCCGACCAGGAGCGGACCTCCTGGGAGCAGGCCTACGAGGGCTGCCCGGACCGCGCCGGGACGCCCGCCCCGACGGCGTACGGAGACGGCGTGGTCACCCCGCACGCGTCCTTCCTCGCCCTGCGCTACGCACCCGACCAGGCACTGGCGAACCTCGCGAAGCTGCGGGAGAACTTCGACGCCTACGGCCCCGGCGGCTTCTACGACGCCGTCGCCGTCCGGTCCGGCACGGTGTCGAAGAGGTACCTCGCGCTCGACCAGGGCATGGTCGTCGCCGCGCTCGGCAACGCCCTCGCCGACGACTCCCTGCGCTCCTACGTCAGCCGCGGCGCGCTGTCCGACAAGGTGCGGCCGCTGATGGAGGAAGAGGTCTTCACCTCACAGCCCCGCTGACCCTCACGTGCGCGTGGGAGTCAGCGTCTGCTTGTCAGTCGAAGACGTCGACGTGCACGTGGTCGCGGTGCTCGAGGATCTGCTGGTCGCCCCGGGACGACGACGGCACGCGGTAGTCGGTCCAGCCGTCGCCCGAGCGCGAGCCGGCCTGCCAGATGCGGTCGTCGAAGATCAGCGTCTTGATGTCGAGACGATCGGCGTTGGCGACGAGGTAGCTGGCCATCGCCCAGCCACGCTTGTTGTTCTCGGCGTTGATCGGTCGGAAGAATATGTCGATCGCCCGTCCCTCGTAGTGTGCCGATCTCGCCATGTGGCCGCTCGAGACGCCGCGCGGCTCGAAGCCGCCGAGCGACAGCGTGCCGAAACGGGCCTCGAAGTCGGCGCGCACGACCGCGGCCCGCGCGACCAGCCCCGCGTCGTCGAGGTCGTCGGCGTCCTCGTCGGCGTCGCCCGGGACGTCGCACCACATCGCCTGCGCCGAGTTGCCGGTGAGGGCCGAGGCCA
This sequence comes from Actinomycetota bacterium, assembly GCA_016213595.1. GTDB lineage: Bacteria > Actinomycetota > Actinomycetes > Propionibacteriales > Propionibacteriaceae > Fen-668. The sequence continues at coordinate 2,454 of JACRAA010000125.1, forward strand.
GCGCGCGGCTGTCGTCCTCGTGGTCGGCGTACGCATCGGGGTAGGCCGATCGCTGCACCGCCTGCGCCGCAGCGGTGATCTCCATCTCGCGGTAGCCGTCGACCTTCTCGAGCGCGTCGTAGAAGGCGTTGGCCGCGTAGACCGGGTCCATCAGCTGGGCGATCGTCCCCCAGCCCTGCGACGTGCGCTGCTGGAAGAGGCCGACGGAGTCCCGGTCGCCGTAGTCGATGTTGTAGAGCTTCGACTCCTGGAACGCCGTGGCGAGGGCGATGCTCGCGGCCCGCGCCGGCAGGCCGCGCTCGATCGAGACGGCGGTGATGAGCGCGGCGTTCTCCGCCTGCTCGAGGTCGATCTCGACCCGGTGGCCGTCGACCTCGGCGGTGCAGCCGCTGGTGTCGAGGATGGACGGCACGCCGCCGCGCTCGACCAGCACGAGGGAGGTGGCAACGGCTCCGAGGGCCACCACCGCTCCGATGGCGACCGTCCGCAACGACGGCATGGCGAGCCCTTGCTAGTTGGCGTGCAGTGCCGCGTTGAGGGCGATGCCGGCGCCGTCCGACCCGCCCTTCCACGGCACGGCCTCGATGGCGCCGCTCACCGAGTTGCGGCGGAACAGGATGTTGTCGACGCCCGAGAGGGTGCTCGCCTTGACGACCTGCGGCTTGCCGTCGAGGTCGGCGACGGTGACCTTGGTGCCGGCGGTGACGTAGCAGCCGGCCTCCACCACGCAGTCGTCGCCGAGCGAGATCCCGATGCCGGCGTTCGCGCCGACGAGGCAGCGCTCGCCGACGGAGATGACCTCCTTGCCACCACCGGACAGCGTGCCCATCACGGACGCGCCGCCACCGATGTCGGAGCCGGCGCCCACCACGACGCCCGCGGAGATGCGGCCCTCGACCATCGACTCGCCGAGCGTGCCGGCGTTGAAGTTCACGAAGCCCTCGTGCATCACCGTCGTGCCCTCGGCCAGGTGCGCACCGAGACGCACGCGGTCGGCGTCGGCGATGCGGACGCCGGTGGGGAGGACGTAGTCGACCAGGCGCGGGAACTTGTCGACGCCGAAGACGGTCACGTGCTGCCCGGCGCCGCGGAGCCGGGCGCGGGTGGTCTCGAACCCCTCGACGGCGCACGGGCCGGCGGAGGTCCACACGACGTTGGCCAGCAGGCCGAAGACGCCCTCGAGCGACTGGCCGTGCGGCTTGACGAGGCGCGTGGACAGCAGGTGCAGCCGCAGCCAGACGTCCTCGGTCGACGCCGGTGCCGTGTCGAGGTCGTCGATCTCGACCCGCCGCACCT
>JACRAA010000126.1 GCA_016213595.1 Actinomycetota bacterium
CGGGGGCGGTACGGACGCGCAGGTGGCGGCCTGGGCATGCCCGGCTCGTACGGGCTCCGGCGCCCGTTCGCGGCCGCGGGTCCTCCCGTCCCGGACGACGCTGCCGGGCGCTGGTCGCTGCTGCCCACTCCCCCTGACGAGCTCGACGCCCAGCTGCGGACCCAGGTCGAGTACGCGCGAGCCGAGACCCTGCTCGAGCGGTACGGGGTGCTGACCCGAGGGTCGGTGGTCGCGGAGGACGTGCCGGGCGGCTTCGCCGCCGTTTACCGGGTGCTGGCGGCGGCCGAAGAAGCGGGCAGGGTGCGGCGCGGCTACTTCGTCGAGGGCCTGGGCGCGTCACAGTTCGGCGGTACGGGCGCGGTGGACCGGTTGCGGGCCACCACGCGGACCCCGGGTTCGGACCGGCGTGACCGGTCTCGCAGTGGCAGGGGCGCCCAGAGCAGGAGCGAGCAGAGCAGGGGCGACCAGAGCAGGGGGGACCAGAGCCAGGAGGGCGAGGACGTCCTCGTGCTGGCCGCCTGTGACCCGGCCAACCCGTACGGCGCCGCTCTGGCCTGGCCGCTCCACGACCCGGGCGAGGGTGAGGGACGGGGGCACCAGCCGGCGAGGAAGGCGGGAGCCCTCGTCGTGCTCGTCGACGGCGCGCTCGTGCTGTACGTGGAGCGCGGGGGCAAGACGCTCCTGAGCTTCAGCGAGGACGACGATCTCCTGGCGCCGGCGGCCCGTGCGCTCGCAGGCTCGGTGCACGGCGGTGCCCTCGGCAAGCTCACGGTCGAGAGGATCGACGGTGCCTCGGTGATGGGCAGTGACCACCCGCTCGGCGCCGCTCTCTCGGCCGCGGGGTTCCAGCTCACACCGAAGGGACTGCGGCTGCGCCGCTGACGCGAGGTCCGCGCTGAGCAGGCAGGGAGCTCCTGAGGCGCCGGGCCACCCAAAACCCTCACGGTCCTCAGCGTCAGCTCTCGCTCGTGTCGCCGCTCCCACCAGGCGCCCCCACGTACAGTCGCCTCATGCGTGCGCTGGCCAACTCGATGGTGTTCCGGATCGGGATCTCGATCGCGGCAGGCGTCATCGTCGGCGTCGGGGTCTCCTTCCTGCGGCATCCAGCAGTGGCCGTCATGGCAGCGTGGGCGGGGTTCGCGACGGCGTTCACCGTTCTCACGTGGTTCGCCGTCGGACGGCTCGACGCGGCGCAGACCCGCGAGCACGCGCAGGACAACGACCCCAACGACGGCATGGCCTCCTCGCTGGTGGTCATCGCCAGCCTCGCCAGCGTCGTCGGCGTCGGCTTCCTGCTCGCGGGCGAGAGCCACAAGGGGCAGCCGGCCAGCCCTCTGGTGGCGGGGGTGGGCGTGACAGCGGTGGTGGCCTCCTGGGTGGCCGTGCACACGGTGTACGTGCTCAGGTACGCCCGCCTGTACTACGCCTCCGATGTCCCGACCCCGATCAACTTCCACTCCACCGAGGACCCGGACTACCAGGACTTCGCCTACATCGCGTACACCGTGGGCATGACGTACCAGGTCAGCGACCCTGAGTTCCACGAGAAGCGGATCCGTCACATCGCGCTGCGGCACGCCATCGTGTCGTACGTGCTGGGCGCGGTCATCCTCGCGACGACGATCAACCTCGTCGTGCAGCTCGCGTCCGGCTAGCCGCCTCCGGCCAGGCGTCTCCGGCTTGCCGCCTGCGTCGATACGATCCGTGCATGGCCGACTCCCCCTCCTTCCGCACGCTCCAGCCCGGACAGACCTGCCAGGTCTGGGTCTCCGACCTGTCCGGGAGCACCCGGCTCGTGTACGAGACGCGCCACACCCTCTTCGAGGCCCCCAACTGGGATCCCGACGGGCAGCTCGTCCTCAATGCGGAGGGGCTGCTGTGGGAGGTGCCGGCGACCGGCGGGGAGCCGCAGCGGATCCCCACCGAAGGCCTGCCTCCGGTCAACAACGACCACGTGCTCGCGCCGGACGGCGAGACGATCTACGCCTCGGCGCACGACTGGCACATCTACGCCGTGCCGAGGGCTGGCGGCAAGGCGTTGCAGGTGTCGCTGGACGACGGCCGGATGCACTTCCTGCACGGCATCAGCCCGGACGGGAGCGTCCTGGCCTACGTGGCGCTGGAGCCGGAGGCGGGCAACTGGTGGGCCCACGCGAACGTACGCCTGCTCGCGGCGGACAGCTCCTGGGACATCCCGCTCACCGACTCGTCCCGCCCGGACGACGCGCCGGAGTTCTCTCTCGACGGGCAGTGGGTCTACTTCAACACCGAGCTGTTCACGACGGCCGAGGGCCACGCGCAGATCGCCCGGGTCTCCATCGACGGGTCGGACCTGGAGCGCCTCACCCACGACGAGCAGGTCGACTGGTTCCCGCACCTGTCACCCGACGGGACCCACGCCGTCTACCTCAGCTTCCCGCCGGGGACGACCGGACACCCGGCGGACAAGCCTGTCCAGCTCCGCATCGTCGACGTCTCCGACTGGGACACGCCGACCGCCACGATCGACCTGTTCGGTGGCCAGGGGACCATGAACGTCGCGAGCTGGTCGCCGGACGGCAGCGAGTTCGCGTACGTCGCGTACCCGCTGGGCTGAGCCGCCGACAGCCCCGGTTCGCCGAGGGGCACCGAGACCGACACACCGGTCCCGCCCGCACTGCTTGGCGTCCCAGGGAAGATGGGCCCATGCCCGAAGGCGACTCCGTGTACCAGACCGCCAAGCGGCTGCACGTCGCCCTGGCGGGCCAGGTGCTCGAGACGGCCGACCTGCGGTGGCCGACGCTGGCGACCGCGGACCTCGTGGGCGACACGACCCTCGAGGTGGTGTCCTGCGGCAAGCACCTCCTCCACCGCCTCGCATCTGGGCGTACCCTCCACTCCCATCTCAAGATGGAGGGCCGGTGGCGGGTGAGCCCCCGGGAGCAGGGGACGCGGTGGCCGGACCCGGGTGTACGAGCGGTGCTCGCGACGGGTGCTGCCGTGGCCGTGGGCTCCCGTCTCGGGGCGCTGGACCTCGTGGCGACGAGGGACGAGCACAGCCTGGTCGGCCACCTGGGACCGGATCTCCTCGGACCGGGCTGGGACCCCGAGCGGGCCGTCGCAAACCTCGGGGCCCATCCCGACACCCCCGTCGCCGCAGCCCTGCTGGACCAGCGCAACCTCGCGGGCCTCGGCACGGTGTACGTCGCGGAGACGCTGTACCTGCAACGGCTCTCGCCGTGGACGCCGGTCGGTGAGATCAGCCGGAAGCGGCTCGCCGGTACGGTCGCGCGCGCCCACACGCTCCTGGTCGCGAACAAGGACACGTACGCGCGGACGGTCACGGGGAGCCGTGTCGAGGGACAGCGCGACTACGTGCACGGGCGCTCGGGGCTGCCGTGCCGCCGGTGCGGGACGACTGTAGAGATGGCGCCCCTGGACGGGACAGGGCGTGTCGTCTTCTACTGCCGCACCTGTCAGGAAGGACCCTTCCCGGA
>JACRAA010000130.1 GCA_016213595.1 Actinomycetota bacterium
GACCCGGCGCACCACCGGTGCCGACACCACCACGGCCGCGTCCGGGACCACCCGGACCGCCCGCACGGGCACGGGTCGAAGGACCGCCGAGCGAGCCCGATGCCTGCTTGGGCATCATGCCCGGGTTCGGCCGCGGCATACCGCCGGGACGCGGACCGGCGGAGCCGCCGGGACGCGGCATGCGGGAGTCGGTGCCTGCGCCGGGACCGCCGGGACGGGAGGTACCGACCGCGTCAGGACGCGGGCCGGGTCGACGGACGCCCATGCCCTGCGACGCCGCGTACGGGTTGTTGCCGGGCCGCGGCGCGCCAGGACGGCGGCCGACGCCGCTCGGCGACGGAGCGCCCGGACGTGGCGCGCCCGGACGGGGAGCCGGTGCAGCGCCCGGGCGGGGGGCTGCCGACGGAGCCGGAGGCCGCGGCCCGGGGGCTGCAGCTGCTGGACGAGGACTCGGCGCCGTGGTCGCCGGCCGGGGACCGGGCGTCCCGGTGGAGGGCGTGGTCCGTGAGGGCGCGGGCGAGGACACCGGAGCCGAGGCGGCAGGTGCCGACGCGGCAGGTGCCGAGGCAGCGGGGGTCGAGGCAGCGGGGGTCGAGGCAGCGGGCGCCGCCGGGGCAGCGGGCGCAGCCGGGGCGGGAACCCCCGGACGCGGGCGTGCTGCGGGGGCGGCGGTCGGAGCAGCGGCCGGCGCAGCGGGGGCGGGCGCGGCAGGAGCCGGACGGCTTGCGCGTGCGGCCGGAGCTGGGGTGACCTGTGGTGCGGGCGCAGCGCTTGGGGCTGCCTTCTCACGAACCTTGCGTACGACGGGCGCCTCGAGGGTCGACGATGCGGACCGGACGAACTCGCCCATGTCGTTCAGCTTGGTGAGTAAATCTTTGCTTTCGAGTCCGAGCTCCTTGGCGAGCTCCCAGACACGGACCTTGGCCATGATCTCCTTCAGGTCCGGAGCTCAGCGCCGTCGGACCGGTTAGTTGGTGGTGTTGCTCATTGCGGCGTACTCATCGAGTGGTCATGAGCGTGAGCCCACTTTCTGGTCGTCACCTGCCCGATCGGGCAGTCAGTGCCCAAGTCTAGGCCCTACTCCTCGCCTGCCTGAAATCCGACGCGGGCGCACAGATCCTCGGCGTCCACGACGATGCCCGGCGTCCTCAACGCTCGAGCCCAGGCCTTGCGCCGGGTCGCCACCTGGATGCAGTCGCGTCGCGGGTGGACCCAGGCGCCGCGGCCCGGGAGCCGGTGACGCTCGTCGACTGCGATCCCACCGGGAGTCGCGACGACACGCACGAGCTGGGCCGTCGTCGCACGGGTCCGGCATCCGACACAGGTCCGTTCAGGGAGGGCCACCGGCTCACCGTACAGATCACCAGCCCTCCCCCGACACTCGACGTCGCTCAGGACGGGCTGTCCCCTGCCGCGACGTCCGGACGGATGTCGATCCGCCAGCCCGTGAGGCGCGCGGCCAGACGCGCGTTCTGGCCCTCCCGCCCGATCGCGAGGCTCAGCTGGTAGTCGGGGACGATGACTCGCGCCGACTTGGCGAGGGGGTCGACGACCTCCACGCTGGACACGCGCGCCGGCGACAGCGCCGAGGCGACGAAGCGCGCCGGGTCCTCGGACCAGTCGACGATGTCGATCTTCTCGTCGCTCAGCTCGTGCATGACGGCCCGCACCCGCTGGCCCATGGGGCCGATGCAGGCGCCCTTCGCGGAGACGTCCGGGTTGGTGCTCCGGACGGCCAGCTTCGTACGGTGCCCTGCTTCCCGCGCGATGGACTTGATCTCGACGATGCCCTGCTCGATCTCGGGCACCTCGAGCCGGAACAGCTTCTCGACGAGACCGGGATGGGTCCGGGACACGACGACCTGGAGACCGCGGAGCTCGCGGCGGACGGCGACGACGTACACCCGCAGCCGCCTCCCGTGGCTGTAGTCCTCGCCGGGTACCTGCTCGGCCTGCGGCAGGATCGCCTCGACCTTGCCGAGGTCGACGCGCACGGTCGGGCTGTGCCGGTCCTGCTGCACGACACCGAGCAGGATGTCGCCCTCGATGGCAGCGAAGTGCCCGTACTTCTGGTCGTCCTCCGCCTCACGCAGCCGCTGCATGACGATCTGCCTCGCCGTGGCGGCCGCGATCCGTCCGAAGTCCGTGGGCGTGTCGTCGTACTCGCCGACCTTCTCGCCCTCCTCGTTGAGCTCGGGTGCGAGCACGTGCACAGCCCCGGACTTGCGGTCGATCGTGACCCGGGCGTCCTTCACGTGGTGGTCGGTCTTCTGGTAGGCGTTGATGAGGGCGTCCTCGAGCGCGTCGATGACGATCGACATCGGGATGTCCTTGTCGGCCTCGAGCTGTCGCAGTGCAGCCATGTCGATGTCCATGTCACTCCTCGGTGTCGAAGTCGTCGTCGATGTCGGGGTCGCGCGGCCGGTTGAGCTCCACCTGGACGACCGCCCGCTTCACGTCGCCGTACGAGACGGTCTGCGGGGAGCCGTCGACGACCAGGGTCGCGTCGTCATCGCTGGTCGCGGTGATCCGCCCGGTCAGCTTCGTACCGTCCGTGAGGGTCACAGCGACGAGCCTGCCCAGGTTGCGCCGCCAGTGAGCCGGCTTCGCCAGGGGGGCCCCCACACCACGTGAGCTCACCTCGAGGACGTACGGCTGGCTGCCCGTCTCCTCCGAGGCGTCCAGCGCATCCGACACAGCCCTGGTCGCATCGGCCACCTCGTCGAGGAGCGGTCCCCTGCCTTGCGGGCCGTCGCCGTCGACCGTGATGCGGAGGACCGAGCGCGCGCCGGCACCCACCACGACGAGGTCGTCCAGCTCCAGACCACGGTCGGTGAGGACCGGTTCCAGCAGCGCGCGCAGGCGAGCGACGTTCATTGGTCCTCCGGTTGGGTCGAGCTGTTGTAGACGACCAGCATAGGCGCGGGACAGTAGGTTGTTGGCATGCACCGCCGGACCCTGCTGCTGGGCGCCCTCGGCCTCGGCGCAGCAGGATGCTCCCTGAGTGACCCCCGGATCGCCGGCAGTCCCCAGCCCCCCTATACGCCGCCGCCGCCCGTACCGCCCGTGGGCGCGGACCATCTCGCCGGGCTCGAGGGCGCGGCCGCCGCCCTGCTGTCCGCCATGGCGGCCTCGCCCTGGGCCGGCGGCGACGCACCGCGCTTCCAGGTGCTCGCCGGGATCCACAGTCTCCACGAGGCCGTCCTGATGACGCCCGAGCCGCTGCTGCGCGAGCCCGCGGCCGTCGAGCCTCCGACCGTCGGGGCGCCTGTCACGCGCGAGCAGGGGTTGGCCGCCGCGGCCGCCGCTCTCGGCACCCTCCACGACGCCCACGCGGCCTTGGCGGCGCAGGCCAGCGGGGTGCTGGCCGCGTTCTGGGCAGCCCAGGCGGCGTCCGCGGTCCAGTCGCGAACGCTCCTCACCGCCAGCGCCGGCGCCCTGACCAAGGCCGTACCGCAGCGGGAGGTCGCTGTCCTGCCCGCGAGGGCCGCGGCTGACCAGCTCCTGGACCGGTACCACGAGGCGGCGTACGGACTCGAGTCGGCGCTCGGACGACTCACGAACGGCAGCCCGTCCCGTACGGCCCTCGAGGGCATGGTCTCGGCCGTGAAGACCCAGCGGGACGTCCTCGTGGCGCGCAGCAGGGCCGCGTCCCAGACGCCGGTCCCCGGCGCCCCCGCCTACTCGGTCCCCGCGACGGCCACCGACGACGAGGTCCGCGCCCTGGTGGCACGGCTGCTCAGGGCGGTCACAGAGGCAGCCGCTGTCGTCGTGGCGAGCGTGGCCACCGACCGCGACACCGCCGTGGCCGACCTCGTCACCGCGTCCACGCTGGGCCTGCCGGCGGGCATGGGGCTGGCCGACTACCCCGGGTGGCCCGACAGCTGACTCCGCCGCCCGAGACTGGGCGCAGGCTCGCAGCTCAGACGACGAGCTGGACCGTGTCCCAGGCCAGCTTGACGGCGAGCGCGCTGACGGTCACGAGGAAGACCTTGCGCACGAACCCGTTCCCGTGACGCAGCGCCATCCGCGCCCCGATCGCGCCGCCGGACAGGTTCGCGACGGCCATCACGGCTCCGATCCCCCACAGCACGTGGCCGCTCGTGCCCAGCACGACGAGTGCCGCGACGTTCGTCGTGAGGTTGGCGAGCTTCGTGAGCACGGTCGCGGCGAGGAAGCCGTACCCGACGACCGCGACGAGCAGGATGACGAAGAACGTGCCGGTGCCCGGGCCGACCAGCCCGTCCCAGAGCCCCACGCCGAGCCCGATGGCGACGACCCGGAGCACCCGCGCCCGCCCTTCGTGGCGCAGCACCGTCTCCATCCCCAGGGCGGGGCGGCGAAGCGTGTAGATGCCGACGACGATGACCGTGACGAGCACGAGCGGGGTGAACAGGGTCCTCGGCACGAACCGTACGAGCTGGGCGCCCGTCGTCGACCCCGCATAGGCGGCGGCCATCAGCGGCAGCGCCACAACCCACTCCACCCGTACCTTCGAGAGGTACGTGCCGGTCGCCACGGCGGTACCGGCCGCGCTCGACAGCTTGTTCGTGCCCGACACCGTGGCGACCGCCGTGTCTGCGGGGAGCCCGATGAGCAGGCTCGGCAGCTGGATGAGCCCGCCGCCGCCGACCACGGAGTCCACCCACCCCGCCGCGAAGGCCGCGACGACGAGCAGCGCCAGTGTCGCCAGCGGCAGGCCGAGGGTCACTCTCCCCGCACATCCGCGACGACGCGGGCCACCACGTCGTCGACGCCGACCTCGTCCTTCGTGCCGGTGCGACGGTCGCGTACCTCGACGAGCCCGCTGGCCAGCCCACGGCCCACGACGACGGCCGTCGGGATGCCGAGCACCTCGGCGTCGGTGAACTTGACGCCGGGAGAGGCCTTCCGGTCGTCCAGCAGCACGTCGAGGCCCGACCCCGACAGCTCGCGGGCGATGCGCTCGGCCTCCGCGGCGAGCGCCTCGTCCTTGCCGGTGGCCAGGACGATGACGTCGTACGGGGCGACGGTCCGCGGCCAGGCGAGGCCGCGCTCGTCACAGGTCGTCTCCGCCACCATCGCGACTGCCCGCGAGATCCCGATGCCGTACGAGCCCCTCGTGACGGTCGCCAGCTTGCCGTTCGCGTCGAGGACCTTGAGGCCGAGCGCCTCGGCGTACTTGGTGCCGAGCTGGAAGATGTGGCCCATCTCGACGCCCCGGGCGAGCTCGAGCGGCCCTGACCCGTCCGGCGCCGGGTCCCCGGCCCGGACCTCCGCGACGTCGATCACCCCGTCGGCGGTGAAGTCGCGTCCGGCAACGAGGTTGACGACGTGGTGGTCGGCCACGTTCGCGCCGGTCACCCACGGCGTACCGGTGACGACGCGCGGGTCGACGAGGTACCGGACGCCGGTCGCGGCCTTCTCGCCGAGGATCGCCGCACCGTCCTTGGCGGGCCCGATGTAGCCCTTCACCAGGAGCGGGTGGGCGTCAAAGTCTGCGTCCCCGACCGCTGTTGCCTCCGCGGGCGCGACGGCAGCCTCCAGGCGCTTGACGTCGACGTCACGGTCTCCGGGCAGGCCCACGAC
>JACRAA010000131.1 GCA_016213595.1 Actinomycetota bacterium
GCGCGACCTGCTCGAGGTCGTCGAGGTCGATGCCTCGGTTGCGGTAGCGGCTGGCCATCGAGCGGGCGACACCGACGTTGGTCTCGATGAGGTCGTCGATGAGGTGGGAGCCGACGGTCTCGGACTCCACCAGGCGCAGGTCGGCGACGATGTCGTCGGTCCGACGAGCGCGTTCCTTCCCGTCGGCCGGGCGGCTGACGGAGAGGACGGAAAGCGGGGTGTGCTCGGGGAGGATTGCAGTGGTGACCACGGCTTCGCTCCTTCACATGCAGTAGGTGCGTCCACCGTGGTCTCCAGCAAACGACCTCTCGAGACTCACATGGTCCAGACCAGTGCGCCAGCCGCAAAGCGAAGTGGCCACCACCCTTAGGGGGTGGTGGCCCGCGACAGCGTGTCGCCCGGGTTCTCGTCGTACTGGTCGCGGTAGTAGGCCGCGAATCGGCCGGGGTTGAAGAATCCGTTGCGGATGGCCGCGTCGGTCACGGTCCCGGCCGAGCCGTCGCGCAGGGCCTGACGGGCCAGGTCGAGCCGCACGCGCCGCAGGTAGTCCTGCGGGGTGCAGCCGAGGTGCGTGCGGAAGGCGTACTGCAGGGCCCTCGGTGTCACGTTGCACTCGCGGGCGAGCTCACCGGGGGTGAGGTCCTCCGACGCGTGGTCCTCGATGATCCGGGCCGCGCGCTGCACCGTGGACGGCGAGTCGTCGACGTCGTCAGTGTGGTCACCCGGGACGGAGGGGCGTACGACGACATTGTTGGCGAAGGTGTGGAGCAGGGTGTGGCCCAGGAGGCGGGCGGCGGCCTGCTCCTGTGCCGGGCTCGCGTCTCCGGGCAGCATGGCGCCCACCTGGTCGACGGTCGCCCGCCACCGTGCGCCGGCCGCCGGCGAGCGGGGGACGTAGGAGGTGAAGATGATGTGCCGACGCGGGTGCTGCGGATCGACGTCCTCCACCGCGGCGAGCATGGCGTCCCACGACAGCGACGTGGTGCGCTGCACTGGGTGGTCGGCCGAGCCGGAGAACGGCATGTCCCACCCCGCCACGAGGGCCGAGCCCCCATCGGTGATGCGATCGGTGATGCCGTCATGAACGAACTCGTACATGCCGCTCAGGACGTCGACGACCACCAGCATCGGCATCGGGTCGGAGTCGAAGGAGTAGCGCGCGTCGATCCGGACGTGGTCGAAGACGACGTCGCCGTGGTCCATCCTGTCGTGCTTCACCACACCGAGCCCGCTCGACACCCGCAGCTCGGTGCCGTACACGGCGTCCAGCCACGCACGCGCCTCGTCGCCGGAGCCCTCGAAGCCGAACGAGTCCGGAGAACCCCGACGGGACCGCGACTGTGGCACGACGCTCCTGGGGGAGAAGACGAGACGGCGACCCGGTGGCTGGAGTCAGCCCCGATACTATTGCGTCGGCGCATCGGTGCGCACCTGTGGCCGGGCTGTCAGCAGCGCCTTGTAGCATCGTGATGCTTCCACCGACCTCCGCCCTGTGTCCGCGGACTGACGTCATTGAAAGGTGACCGATGTCTGGGACCCCTCCCTCCTCCGACGAGTCCGTGCGTCCGGGCGACGAGCTCCGTGACGAGATCGCCCACCTCCACGAGGCCGTGCGCTCCCAACGCGCGATCGGCATGGCGGTCGGACTGCTGTCGGCGACCTATGGCTGCAGCACCGAGCAGGCGTGGCGCACCCTGCTCCGCGTCTCGCAGGACAGCAACACCAAGGTCCGTACGGTTGCGCGCGTGCTCGTCGCCGTCCACGACGGGACGGCGACACCCGAGGACCACGACGTCCTGCGGACCTTCGAGAGCCACCTCCCGGCGAGCGGTCGGAGCGGGGACCCGTCCGCGTAGCATTCCGGCCATGAGCATCGACGCTGCCGCCCTCGCCGAGAGCCTGCGCGCGCTGGCGACGACGGGCCAGGGACACGACGGGATCGTGTCCGCGCTCGAGCAGGTGCTGGACGCGTGCGTCGACCTCTTCGGCGTCGACGGCGCCGGGGTCCTGTCGGCCGACGAGCAGAACGTGCTCCGCTACGTCGCAGCCACCGACGGTCCCGGCCGCCTGCTCGAGCAGATCGAGGCCGAGGCAGGGCAGGGGCCGTGCACGGAGGCCTTCGTCAGTGGCACGGTCATCACCTCCACCGATGTCACGGCGGAGCGCGACCGGTGGCCCGTCCTCGCCAGCGCCATGGCTCGTCAGCCCGTGCGCGCGGTGCTGGGCACCCCGGTCCGGGTCGGCGGCGTGACGGTAGGGACGCTCGACGTCTATCGCGAGAGCGCGCACGAGTGGGACGAGACCGAGGTCACGGCACTCGCCCGCTACGCCGAGGTCATCGCGACGACGATGACGGCAGCCGTGCAGGCGCACACCGCGGGCGAGCTCGCCCGCCAGCTGCAGTACGCCCTCGACTACCGCGTCGTGATCGAGCGTGCGGTCGGGTTCCTGATGGCCAAGAACGATCTCGACCCGGTCGCCGCCTTCAACGCGCTCCGCGACGCGGCCCGCAGCCGTCGCACGAAGATCGGCGAGATCGCCGAGCACGTCCTGGACCACGGCGCCCTCCCGACCTGACGCACACGGTCGCTCGCCTCACTCGTCGACGGGCTCCGGCTGCACCCCGTGGGGGAAAGCGCGGGTCTCGGCAATCTGGTTCGCGATGTCGCGCTGTTTCACGTTGGTCGTCGACGACAGTAGCCGCAGCAGCTCGAAGCTCTGATGCTGGTCGATGTCGTAGCGCTCCATCGCGATGCCCTGCGCCATCCCGATGACGTGACGCGACCTGACGGCTGCCCGCAGCGTGGTGGCCCGACGGGCCGAGGAGAGCGCTGTCGTCGCGTGGGTCGCGTAGACCAGGGCCAGGTCGACGACGTCGCGGTCGACGAAGGCGCCGGGCTCGTCGCTGTAGAGGTTGAGCGCGCCCAACGGCTCCTCACGCTCGGTGACGCTGACCGAGAGCAGCGAGCCGACCCCCACTTCCGCGGCGCGGGGTCCCCCCACCGGGAAGCGCGCGTCGGTCCCGACGTCGCCGCTGCGCAGCCACCCGCCGGTGTCCGCGACCTGGATGCACGGCCCC
>JACRAA010000132.1 GCA_016213595.1 Actinomycetota bacterium
GGGCACACGGCCGGCCGGGCGACATCCTCCTGGTGATCAGCACGAGCGGCCGGAGCCCGAACCTGCTCAGGGCTGTACGAGCCGCACGAGCACTGGGTATCACCACCTGGGCTCTCACGGGTCCGGCGACGAACCCGCTCGCCGCCATGACCGATGAAGCCGTGTGCATCGCCGGCTCGTCGGCCAGCGCGCAGGAGTGCCATCTCGTCGCGCTCCACGCTGTGTGCAGGGCGTTCGACGCCTCGGTCGCGACGATGTTCACGGAGGGAGCTGCGATGGGAGACGAGGCATGAGAGTCGTAGTGGTCGGTGACGTCCTGCTCGACCGCGACATCAGCGGGAGCTCTCGGCGGCTGTGTCCTGATGCGCCTGTCCCTGTCGTCGACGTGGAGCACGTGACCTTGCGGGCGGGCGGCGCCGGTCTCGTAGCCGGCCTGCTCGCCGCGGACGGCTACAGCACCACGCTGGTGACGGCCTTGTCGCAGGACGGGTTCGCACAGGACCTTCGAGGATGTCTGACAGGCGTGCACCTGGTGGCGGCGCGTACGGCGGCGCCGACACCGGTGAAGACCAGGGTCCTCAACGCCGGTACGCCCGTGGTCCGCTTCGACCAGGGGTGCGGGCCTGCCCCGGTCCCCAAGGCGACGGCCGCCATGGTGCGCGCCATCGCCACCGCCGACGCGCTCGTCATCGCCGACTACGGGCGGGGGCTCCTTCACGACCCCGCGATCCGGGGCGCCATCGGGCGTTCCGCCTTGCGGGTGCCGGTGGTGTGGGACCCCCATCCTCGGGGAGCAGAGCCGGTGCCGGGCATGGCTGCGGTGACACCCAACCTCTCGGAGGCGCTGAGCGCCGGGGGTGTCGACGACCTCGACGGGGGGCACGCCGCCGTCGGGATGGCCGCTGCCCGACTCCGCAGCTCCTGGAAGTCGAGCACGGTCGTCGTGACACTCGGCTCCGAGGGAGCGTGGGTGCACACCGGCGACCAGCCGGGCGACGGCACACTCGTCCCCGCCGTCGCGGTCGACGCAGTCGACACGTGTGGAGCGGGAGACCGCTTCTCAGGCTGCCTCGCGACCGTCCTGGCCGGGCACCACTCGGCTGCCATGAGCTCCGCGGTGGCACATGCCATCGGGAAGACCACGACGTTCCTGCGCGCAGGCGGTCTCGCGTCGTGGCGGCCGCCGGACCTTTCGTCTGCCCATCCGTACCCATCACAGGAGGCAACAGCATGAGCATGACCCTCGAGACCCAGCCCGACCTCGGCCGTTTCGTCGACCCTCCGCGGCTCGGCAACGTGCTCGTCACCGGCGGATCATCGGGGCTGGGAGCTGCTGTCGCAGCGGCGGTGGGGGCGGCTGGTGGAGTGCCCGTCATCTTCGACCTCGCCCCGGACACCTCGGTCGACGCCCCTGCCTACAGCGTGGACGTGAGCGACAGGCGCGCGGTGGAGGACGCTGTCGAGCACGCGGTCGCACAGGTCGGCCGCCTCGACGCCGTCGTCACGGCGGCAGGCATCGACCGCTGCGGGCGTCTCGACGAGATCCCCGGCGACGAGTGGGACCGCGTCATCGCCGTCAACCTCCTCGGCACCGTGAACCTCGTCCGGGCGGCCCTGCCGCACCTCGAGCAGGTCCACGGCCGAGTGGTGACCGTGGCGTCGACCCTCGCGCTCAGGGGCGTCTCCGACGCGACGGCGTACTGCGCCTCGAAGTTCGGGATCCTGGGCTTCAGCCGGGCGCTGGCGGCGGAGACCGCGGGCCGGGTCGGTGTCACCACGCTCATCCCCGGAGGCATGTCGACCAGCTTCTTCGACGGGCGCACCGAGCAGTACAAGCCGGGCCCGGACACGCATCTCAACGACCCGAGGGATGTCGCGAGAGCCGTCGTGTTCGCCTTGTCGCAGCCTCAGGGCTGCGAGGTCCGGGAGCTCCTCATCTGCCCGGACACCGAAGGATCCTGGCCGTGATCGACAGGCTGCTCAGCGAGGGCGAGCACGTCCGCGTAGACATCCTGCGGACGTACGTCCGGGCTGAGCTCGAACTGGTGCTCGCAGCTCGCCTCGCTCAGGCCGGACAGGTCCCTGCCGCACTCGGGGCAGCGCGTCACCCAGCCGATGTGGAGCCGGTGGGCACGACGGTCGAGCGGTCCGGCGTTGACCACGTTGCCGATCCAGAAGATGCTGACCGTCGGCGTCCCCACCGCCTGGGCGAGGTGTCGCGGGCCGCTGTCGTTGCCCAGCATCACCGTGGCGAGGGCGAGAACGCCGACCAGGCCGCTCAGGTCGAGCCGGCCGGCCAGCGACTGGATCGTGCCACGACCGGCGGCCGGTTGCGGCATCTCGTCGAGTCGGCGGCCGGGGTCAGGGCCCCACGCGCCCGCCTTCTCGTGCCGGGCCTCGGCCGCCCAGTCGGCCCGTGCGTCGTCGGTCGCCGACGCGACGAGGAGGTCTGCGAGCCCACGCTCGGAGGGGTCCGCCACCACGACGACGTCGAACCCGTCTTCCGCCGCCCACCGGGCGACGAGCGCGAAGCGGTCGACGTCCCACCGGCGAAGCGGGTCCCTGGCGCTGGGGTGGATGACCAGCAGGGGCCGCTCGACGGGACGAGGGCCGAGAGCGGCACAGGCCCTGGCGAGGTCCTCGGAGGTCACCTCGAGCCGCGGGGCGAGCGTGAGGGCGGGAGCGCCGGCCAGCGAGGCGACCTCGAGGAAGCGCACGACCTCGTGCTGGTAGTAGGCGAACGGCAGCGTCCGCTCGAGCGGAGCGGCATCCGAGGTACCCGACCCCACGGTGTGCCGAGCGCCGAGTCCCAGCACGAACGGGTTGGACTGGCGTCCGCCGCCGTGCAGCTGTACGGCCAGGTCGAAGTCCCCGCGTTCACGGACCTGGGCCAGGAAGCGGTCACGCACGTCAGGGTCCACAGCACCGGGTCCCGCCGCCCCGGGCGGGATCTCCTCGACGCGATGGACGGGACTGGGCCGGCCGGCGAGGAGCTCTGCGTGAAGGGCGGTGCCCAGCAGGGTCAGCTCGGCGCCTGGGTATGTCGCAGCGAGCGCCTCCATGGCTGGCATCGCGAACAGCAGGTCGCCCAGTCCCCCGCCGCGAAGCACGGCGATCCGACGCACGTTCTCGAAGGGCGGCAGGGCGCGTCCGACAAAGCATCCGGGAGCATCCATGCCCGCACCCTAGAGGCCATAGCACTAGCCGTCCACGACCCGTACCTGATCACACACTGCCGCTCGGAGGTCTGCCGATGACACCCCGGTCCGCGTCGCTCGCTCGCGTCGTCGCTCCCGACGAGAGCGTCCCCCTCCTGCTCGCCGCGGCGGCCCCCAAGGTCGTCGTCGTGGGGGACGCGATCCTCGACGGGTGGTGGCACACGGACGTCTCCCGGCTCTGCCGCGAGGCACCTGCGCCGGTGCTGGAGCTCATGGACCGGCAGGAGGCTCCCGGCGGTGCCGGCAACAGCGCGCTCAACGCCGCTCGCCTCGGTGGTCGCGTACAGCTCGTGTCGGCGGTCGGCGACGATGCTGCAGGGGCTCGGGTCAAGGAGCTCCTCGGCCGAGGAGGTGTGGACTGCTCCACCGTCGCCACCTTCGCGGGCACGACGATGACCAAGAGCCGCATCGTGGCGGGCGGACAGATCCTGGCCCGGGTCGACGAGCCCGGTGGCCGGCCCTCCCCCGAGGTCCTCGCAGAGCTGGCGGCCGCCCTGCCGGAGGCGATCCGCGACGCCGAGGCGGTCCTCATCTGCGACCACGGGCTCGGGACGCTCCACGGAGTGGTCAAGGACACACTCGTCCAGCTGCTGGGCGACCGTGGCGACAGTTCCCCCCTCGTCATCGTCGACGCGCACGACCCGGGTCGCTGGCGCGCCCTCCATCCGGACGTCGCCACACCCAACGCTGCCGAGGCGCTTCTGCTGCTCGGCGGGGTCGACGACGCGGACCGCCTGGAGGTCATGCGCTCGCGCCGGTCCCAGCTCCTCGCGCGGACCGGCGCCCGCTGTGTGGTCGTGACCCTGGACCGGGACGGCACCCTCGCCCTCGCCGGACCGCGGTTCACGCTGGGCAGGACGGGCGCCCGCTCGCTGGGCGAGCCGGACCAGCCGATCGTCGAGCACCGGACCTGGGCTCACACCGCTGCCCAGCAGCAGACGGCGGGCGCGGGCGACACGTTCGTCGCGTGCCTCACGGTGGGGCTGGCCGCCGGTCTGACTCCCCCGACCGCGCTGAACCTGGCGCAGGTGGCCGCCGACATCGTCGTGCACCGCGACGGCACGTCCGTGTGCTCGCTGGAGGACCTCGAGGCCCACCTCGGCGGCCTTGCGACATCGGTCGTCGAGCTCGACGACCTCGCGCACCGGCTCGAGGACGCGCGCCGCGAGGGGCGACGCATCGTGCTGACGAACGGCTGCTTCGACGTGCTGCACCGCGGCCACACGCGCTACCTCGAGCAGGCGAAGCAGCTCGGTGACCTCCTTGTCGTCGCGCTCAACGACGACGACTCGGTCCGCAGGCTGAAGGGCCCCGACCGGCCCATCAACCCGGTGACCGACCGTGCCGCCGTGCTCGCCGCCCTCAGCTGCGTCGACCTCGTCACGACGTTCTCGTCGGACACCGCGGTGCCGGTGGTGGAGAAGCTGCGACCCGATGTCTACGCGAAGGGCGGGGACTACAGCCCGGCCGACCTGCCCGAGGGCGCGGTCGTCGAGTCGTACGGGGGTCGCGTGGTCATCCTCGACTTCGTACCCGACAAGTCGACCTCGGCGGTGGTCAGCAGGATCCGCACCTCCGCCACGACCGCCCTCCCCGAGGACGAGAGGCGCCCCGCGTGAGCGCACGGTGGTCAGGGCAGTGGGGACGCCCGCTCGAGAGGAGGCCGGCTGCACCGGTACAGGTGCTGGTGCCGACCTGCGATCGGACGGCCGAGCTCGCCACCACCCTCAGCGGACTCGCGGCGCAGACGGAGGCCGACTTCGACGTCCTCATCAGCGACCAGGGGTCGGAGCCGGCCTGGAACGCCCCGGCGGTACGGGCCATGGTGGGTGTGCTGCGGGCCCAGGGGCGCGAGGTACGTCTCGAGCGCCACCTGCCCCGGCGCGGGCTGGCCGAG
This sequence comes from Actinomycetota bacterium, assembly GCA_016213595.1. Taxonomy (GTDB): domain Bacteria; phylum Actinomycetota; class Actinomycetes; order Propionibacteriales; family Propionibacteriaceae; genus Fen-668. Next base: position 5,116 of record JACRAA010000132.1, read on the forward strand.
CAGCGCGAGTTCCTGCTCAGCATGGCCAGCGCGCCCGAGGTGCTGTACCTCGACGACGACGTCTGGCTGGAGCCCGGGATGCTCATGCGCCTGCACCGGGCACTCGAGTCGTCCGGCGCCGGATTCGTAGGCGCGGCCGTACAGGGCCTGTCGTACCTCGACGACCGTCGCCCCCACGAGACGGTCATGTTCGAGCTCTGGGACGAGCGACCGGTGCCGGAGGCCGTACGGCCCGGGTCGGCGGGCTTCGAGCGGTTCCGGCTGCACAACGCAGCCAACCTCGTCCACCTCGCCTCGGACCTCGACATCCCGGAAGGCGGCTGGCGGCTGTACAAGGTCGCCTGGGTCGGAGGCTGCGTGCTGTTCGACCGCGAGCGCCTCGTGTCCGTGGGCGGCTTCTCGTTCTGGCCCCTCCTGCCGCCGGCCCACGCCGGCGAGGACGCCGTCGCGCAGGCTCGCGTGATGGCGGCGTACGGCGGGGCCGGCCTCATCCCCTCGGGAGCGGTCCACCTCGAGGCCCCGACCACGGTCCCGGACCGCGAGACCGAGGCCCGCGACCTCGTCCCGCTCGACCCTGCTGAGCCCGTCGGAGGCCTCCCCCGGCGATGACCGACCCGCCCAGGGTTGAAGTTTCTACCGTTCAGGGTAGGTTCAGGGTCCCTTTCCGGCGATGCAGGGAAACCTTTCGGGGTACCTGGGCGTTGTGATGGTGACGACGAAAGGACCGCTCATGGCACTGTCCACCGCCCGGAGGACACGCACCACCGAAGGAATCGATGGCAAGGATGCTGTCGGACTGTACCTCGACGGCATCGCCCGGACGGCATTGCTCAGTGCGGAGGAAGAGGTCGAGCTCGCTCGTCGAATCGAAGCCGGGTTGTACGCGCAGGCGATCCTCGACGGGGACGTCACGCAGGAGGACCGCGGTCCGAACCCGGTGAAGGTCACCCGGAGTGAGCTCGAGGAGCTCGCCCGGCTCGGCGAGGAGGCCATGACGCGCTTCGTCACCGCGAACCTTCGTCTCGTCGTCTCCGTCGCCCGCAAGTACGGCCGCTCCGCGATGCCCCTGCTCGACCTGGTCCAGGAGGGCAACACCGGACTCATCCGGGCCGTCGAGAAGTTCGACTACACCAAGGGCTTCAAGTTCTCCACGTACGCGACGTGGTGGGTCCGTCAGTCCATCAGCCGCGGCATCGCGCAGCAGGGGCGGATCGTCCGGCTCCCCGTGCATGTCGCGGAGCAGATCAACCAGGTCTCCGCGATCCGCCGCACGCTGGAGCGCCGCCTCGGCCGGGAGCCGGAGCTGAGCGAGATCGCCGAGGAGATGGGGATCGAGGAGGAGAAGGTCCTCGAGCTCATCCAGTTCTCGCGGGAGCACGTCTCCCTCGACGCGCCTGTCGAGGAGGACGGCGACACGGCTCTTGGGGACCTCATCGCCCGTGAGCCTGCGCCGGGACCGGACGAGATGGTGCTGGACGCCGAGGAGCGGGCCCGGCTGGAGCAGATGCTGTCCAAGCTGGACGAGCGCTCGGCCGACGTCGTACGGCGCCGTTACGGGCTCCTCGACGGGCGTCAGGCGAAGCTGGCCGACATCGGCGAGGTGTGGGGCATCACGGCGGAGCGCGTCCGCCAGATCGAGCGCCACGCCATCGCGAAGCTACGCAGCGGCGAGCTCGCGGCCTGACGCAGCAGCCGCCCGACACCAACAACAACCGCCGCCTCCCTCCCACGAGGGGGACGGCGTTGTCATGCCCGGGCGTCCACCACGCGGATCAGACCTTCCTGAGCCGCTGTCGCCGCCAGGCCGTCGGTCGAGAAGATGCGGCCGAGCGAGAAGCCCCGGGCGCCTGAGGCCGAGGGTGAGATCTGGTCGTACAGCATCCAGTCGTCGGCGCGTACGGGCCGGTGGAACCACATCGCATGGTCGAGGGATGCGGCCACGATGCCCGGGCCGTACGAGAGGCCGTGCGGGATGAGGCTGACGCTGAGGATCGTGAGGTCCGACAGGTACGCGAGGACGGCCTGGTGCAGGACCGGGTCGTCCGGGAGGCGTCCGTTCGCCCTCACCCACACGGCGAGGGACGCGCGGTGGTGCGGGGGTGAGTCCTCCAGGCCCGACGCGTACCGCACGTCGAGCTCCTCCCACTGGCCGAACATGCGGGCGTTCGGTCCGAGGTGGCCCTCGAGCACGTCCGACATGACCGGGCAGTCCTCGGGGGCCGGGACGTCGGGCATCGGGTCCGCGTGGTCCAGGCCGGGCTCCGGCGCCTGAGCCGAGCAGCCCATGGTGAAGATCCGGCGGCCGCCCTGGCGGGCCGTGACGAGCCGGGTCGAGAAGTGCTGGCCGTCGCGGGTCGGCAGCACGTCGTACAGGATCGGCGAGTCCGCGCGGCCGGCCTCGAGGAACTGGGCGTGGAGCGAGTGGAGGACCCGGCCCTCGGGAAGGGTGCCGTACGCGGCGACGACGGACTGGGCGAGCACCTGCCCGCCGTACGTGCGCTGCATCCGCGTCTGGGCGGCAGGGCCGCGGAACAGGTCCGGCTCGATCTGCTCGAGGTCCAGGACGGCGACCAGGTCGTCGATGGTGCGCGGCATCGGCTACGGGTTCTGGTCCTGCTCGCGCTCGGCGAGGAAGCGCTCGAACTCGGCGCCGATCTCGTCAGCGGTGGGCACGGGGGCCACCCGTTCGTGCGCCGTGTCGAAGGCCTCCTCGAGAGCGGCGACCAGCTCGGCGGTCTCCTGGGACCCCGCGATCTCCGCGTCGATGAGCTCCATGTTCTCGGTGACCTCCTGGGGCAGCTCACCCATGGGGATACGGAGACCGGTGTCCGCCATCAGCGACTCGAGCACGACCTTGACCGCCTGGGGGAACTGAACCTGCGAGAGGTAGTGGGGCACGTGCGCCACATAGCCCATGGCCACCCGCCCGGCCTCGCCCGCCCGGAGCTCCAGCATGGCCGACCACTGCCCCGGCACGTCCATGCGCTCGATGAGCGGGGGGTTGTCGTGGGCCAGCGCCGCCTCCGTCGCATGCCGGGTGATCCCCGTCGGGCGAGTGTGGGGCACGGCCAGCGGGATCCCGGAGGCCGTGTACAGCCGGCCGACGCCCAGCTCGTCGCAGATGCCCAAGGTCGCGGCGACGGACGCCTCCCAGCGCGTGTCCGGCTCCTGCCCGTGCAGCAGCAGGAAGGGCCGCCCCGCCTCGTCGGTCAGCCGGTCGAGGACCAGGTGGGGCATCAGGATTGCCGTCCAGTGGTACGTGTCGAACGTCATGATCGGGCGCCGGCTGCGGAAGTCGTGCAGCTCGTCGATGTCGAACGTGACCACGCGCTCGGGCTGACAGGTACGCAGGAGGTGTGCTGCCGTCCCGTGCGTGACCCTCCCGGCGTCGAGGAAGCCGTCCAGAAGGTGGATCAGGGGCGCCCCCGTCCCGGCGACCGCATCCCAGGTCTCGGGCACCGCCTCGTACAGGTCTCGAGCTTCTCTCACGCCCCCGAGGCTACGGCCTGATGACAACGGGCGTGAGCCGTACGACCGAATCGCCTCGCCGCACAGCCGTACCCCGGAAGGGGTGGCTGGAGGTACGCCGAGCCGGGAGCGCCTCACGGCGCGTGGCCGCTCGAAGCGGCTGAAGTTGGAGCCCGGGGCATCCGCGACCCGGCGTACCAGCGGTCAGTGTATGGGCTCCGGCCAAAACCCGGCGACCCGACCTGCTCCCGACGTCCCGAGGAATGTCAGTCCCGAGGAATGCCAGGAGAGCGAGGAAGGTTCAGGAGAGCCGTCCGGCCAGCTCGAGGTGGCCCGCCCGCTGCAGCTCTTCAGCGAGGGTGATCATCCGCGCGCTCTCGCGTACGTCCGAGGGCCGCGTCTCGGTCAGGGCTCGACCCGCGCTCATGACGTGGACGACGGCCGAGGCGCGCCACAGGACGTCGGCGAAGTCGCTGTGGACGATCCCGCGCAGCACGTCGTCGATGACGTGGCACATGGCCTCGGGGTCCGGCGGGTCAGCGACCCCGGCCACGGCGAGCGCGACCTGGGCGGTGCTCGTGCCCGCTTCGAAGGCTCGTGCTGCACGGACCGGGTCGGCGTGGATCCACTCTCGCACCACGTACAGGCGCCACAGGGAGCCGGCGAGGGAGTCCGCGGTCGAGGAGGACCACATGTCGGCGAGAGTCTCCATCCCCTCGGTGTCGGCGAGGTGGACGACCCGCTCTGCCAGGGCGCGGTCGCCCTGCGCGCGGGCACCGCGGACGAGGACGGAGGCCGTGCGGTCTGCGATCTCCCGCACCTCGTCCGGCGCAGGACCTTCGGCGACGGACTCGAAGTACGCGGCGTCCACGGTCACGGGTCGATGATGGTCACGCGTCATCCCTGCTCACCTCCAGCTCGATAGGCACCGGGCCAGGATAGGCGACCACTCCGCGCAGCCAGGGTGGGCGCGTCAGCGGCGACAGGACGCCATGGCCTGTCGCACCCGCTTCGCGGAGACCGGCTCGGCCGTACGGAGCTGCTGGGCGAAGAGGCTCACGCGCAGCTCCTCGAGCAGCCAGCCCACGTTGGCGACCGCGACGGGCAGCGGGCCCTCCGGGCAGCCGCTCACGAGGTCGGCGTACTCGTCCTCGAGCTCGGCGATGACGTCCGCGGACTGCCGTTCCCGGGCAGGGTTCAGGCGGTACGACACCAGCCGCATCTCTGCCGCGCGCAGGTAGCGGGACAGGCGGTCGAACCAGGGGTCCGGCGTGGTGAGGACGAACCCGGCGTGGACGAGGTTGGCCACCTGCTCGCGCACGTCCTCTGTCACGTACGAGCTCGGCGTCGCGGAGAGCTCTCGCATCACCTCCCGGTGACGCGCGAGCACCTCACCCACGTACGCCACCACGCCGCGCATCGTGTCCGCCTGCCGCTCGCGTACGGCCACCTGGATCTCCGCGAACCTGTCCGCGTCGCGCACC
>JACRAA010000122.1 GCA_016213595.1 Actinomycetota bacterium
CCCAGACCTTCGACGACGCCGTACGGTCCCACGCCCCCAAGAACCGCGTCGCCGAGGTGCTGCGCAACCCCTTCTACAAGGCGCTGTCCACGTCGTTCTCCGGCACGCAGGACTACATGGCGACCGAGAAGCTCGGCCAGCTGTACGAGCAGGCCCAGGCCACGGGGCGCTGGGACCTGATCGTCGTCGACACGCCGCCGTCCCGCTCCGCCCTCGACTTCCTCGACGCCCCGGCGCGCCTCGACCGGCTTGCGGAAGGCCCGGTCCTGCAGCTCCTCGCTCCGAGCAGCGGACCGCTCAAGCTCCTCGGCGCCGGCCTGTCCCAGGTGACCTGGCTCATCTCGAAGATCATCGGCAGCAAGGCGCTCGCCGACCTGCAGGTCTTCGCGTCGGCGTTCGAGTCGGTCATGGGCGGGTTCCGGCGTCGAGCTGCCGTGGTACGGACCCTGCTGTCGTCGCCCGCAGCCGCCTTCGTCATCGTCGCGAGCCCGCGGAAGGCGGCGCTGGACGAGGCCAGGTTCTTCGTCGGGCAGCTCCGGGACCGAGGAACGACGGCCAGGGGCGTCGTCGTGAACAGGGTGTCAGAGGCGGTCAGCCTCTCGCCGGAGGCCGAAGCGGCGCTGACCAGCGCGCCGGAGGCGTACCACTGGTGGCGGACGAGCTGGGTCACGTGGCGGGCTCAGCGGAGCTGCATGCTGAAGGCGCTGCCCGCGTCCTTGCCCGTGACGCTCGTACGGACCTTGGGGCGCGAGGTCACCGACCTCGACGTGGTGAGGGAGCTCGGGTCAGTGCTCGTTGATGGCGCTGGGCTTGCCGAGGAGGATCAGGGACCAGTCGGCGACGTCTGAGCGCTGGCGAAGCAGCTGGCGACGCTCACGCTCGGTCATGCCGCCCCACACGCCCCACTCGATCCGGTTGTCGAGGGCCTCGGCGAGGCATTCCTTGCGCACACGACAGCCTGAGCACAGAGATCGGACGCGCTTCTGGTCGGCCCCGTCCGGGAAGAGCTCATCCTGTTTTCCCTGGCATTTGGCCTCGATCGTCCAGTCATCGCGACGCAGTGGCATCCTCATCGATCCCTTCGAGCCAGGCGGCAGTTGTCGGAGGCCGCAAGTACCAGCACGACACGATCAAAATACACAGACTGCGGCCCTTCTGCCTAGATCCTCGACGTCGGAACGAGACCCGCGTCGCGTCTGCGCCACGTCTCAGGTTCGGACCCAGCCAGCTCTCTCGCCTACTCTGGAGGCATGAGCTCCCCTCAGTTCGGCCCGAAGGTCTACGCCCTGGCGATGTTCGTCGTCGTCAGCGTCCTCGCCGGACTCCTCGTCGCCGGACTCGTCGTGCCGGCGGCCGCGATCGCGGGCACCTCGACCAAGTACATGGCCCAAGGGGTCGAGAGCCTGCCGGCAGAGCTCACCATCACACCCGCCTCCGACAAGACCGTCATCCTGATGGCGAACGGGGACAAGCTCGCCGAGCTGTACGACGAGAACCGTACGGTCGTCCCGCTCGACCAGATCGCACCGATCATGCGGATCGCGCAGGTCGCCATCGAGGACACCCGCTTCTACCAGCACGGCGCGCTCGACCTCAAGGGCACGCTTCGGGCGCTGGTCAAGACCAGCAGCGGGAACGATGTCCAGGGCGGGTCGACGCTGACGCAGCAGTACATCAAGCAGGTCCGGATCGAGGCAGCGCAGGCAGCCGGCGACCAGGCGGGTGTCCTTCAGGCGCAGGAGCAGACGCTGTCGCGCAAGGTGCTCGAGCTGCGGTACGCGGTGGCGCTGGAGTCGAAGTACTCCAAGGACGAGATCCTCAACCGCTACCTCAACATCGCCTACTACGGCGACGGCACGTACGGCGTGGAGGCCGCCGCCAAGCACTACTTCGGCGTCTCGGCCAAGGACCTCACCCTCCCGCAGGCCGCCATGCTGGCGGGGTTGACGCAGAACCCGGTCGCGACCGACCCGGTGAACCACCCGCAGGCCGCGATGGACCGGCGCAACGTGGTCATCAACCGCATGCTCGAGCTCAACCTCATCAGTCCGGACGACGCGTCGAAGGCCAAGGCGACCCCGTTCGACAAGGCGAAGGTCGTCGTGAGCCGTACGGGCTGCGTCGGGACGCAGTACCCCTTCATGTGCGACTACGTCGTCCGTTCGCTGCTGCAGAACCCCGCGATCGGCGCGACGGCGGACGAGCGCCGCAACACCATCTACCGCGGCGGACTCGTCATCAAGACCCAGATCGACCCTGGCGCCATGAACGCGGCCCAGTCGGCCGTGTCGTCGCACGCGAAGCCCACGGACCCGGTCATCTCCACGATGGTCGAGATCCAGCCCGGCACCGGGCTCATCCTCGCGATGGCGCAGAGCAGGCCGGTGATGGGCACCAACGTGGATGCCGGCGAGACGTACTACAACTACGCGGTCTCGGGCTCCATGGGCGGCGCTGAGGGCTACCAGGCGGGGTCGACGTTCAAGGCGTTCACCATTGCGGCTGCCCTCGACAGGGGGATCCCCGTCGACAAGAAGCTGTCCGGCGCCAGCGGGATCCAGTTCCAGAACAAGACGTTCCGAACGTGCGACGCTGCCGGCAACGACACGAACTTCCTCTTCAAGCAGGACTACAAGCTGCCCAACGAGACGGGCAACTTCGGCGACATCGACATGAGGACGGGTGCTGCGAAGTCCGTCAACACCTACTTCGTCGGCCTCGAGCAGCTGGCCGGCATCTGCCAGGCGGCCAGGATGGCGGAGGCAGCGGGCGTCCAGCTCTCGAGCGGCGGCTCGCTGGTCAAGAACTACTCGTACATCCCGTCGTTCACCCTGGGCGTCGCCGAGGTGACGCCGCTGTCGATGGCGGTGGCGTACGCGACGTTCGCGGCACGTGGCGTCCGCTGTGACCCGATCATCGTCAGCTCGATCACGTCGCGTTCCGGGCAGGCCATCGCCACGCAGAGCGCGAACTGCCGCCAGACCATCCGCCCTGAGGTCGCCGACGGCGTCAACTACGTGCTGCAGTACGTGATGCAGCCCGGCGGTACGGGCGCGAACGTCCGGATGCCGGGGACGCGCCCGCAGGCCGGCAAGACAGGAACGATCGACTCCCGCGCCGCTGTCTGGTTCGCGGGCTACACCCCCAACGTGGCGGGCGTCGCGATGGTCGCCACCGACAAGTCGCCGCGCTACCAGACGTACTGGGCCAGCCGAGGCACCAGGGGACTCATGAACCTCACGCTGCCCGGTGGCTGGTTCCTCTCCGGCACGGGATCGGGCGACGCCGGCGACATCTGGACGCCTGCGATGTCCGAGGCGACGGCGAACCTGCCGGAGCTCGGTTTCACGCCCCCGCCGGACTCGATCATCCATGGCGCACGGACGTCGATCCCCAGCACGTCGGGGATGTCGCCCGCGCAGGCGCAGGCGACCCTCGAGGCCGCCGGGTTCTCGGTGTCGAAGCGCAGCGTGTACGACAACTCGTCCGCCGGTACGTACATCGGCGTCACGTGCGACGGGCTCGCCGGCGGGAACTGCTATCTCAACTACTCGCAGGGACCGAGGCCGGCCGCCCCGCAGCCGCAGCCGCAGAGCACCGACCAGCCGACGTCGCAGCCCACATGATCGGACGTCTCGCCGCCGGCGTAGCGCTCGCCGGCGGGGCCTGCTTCGCCTACGGCGTGTTCGTCGAGCGCCAGGCCTTCACGCTGCGACGGGTCACCGTGCCCGTGCTGCCGCAGGGACAGCGCCCCATGCGGGTGCTCCACCTCTCGGACCTCCACCTGACGACCGATCGTCGCAACCTCGTCCGGTGGGTCGACAGCCTCGCCGCCTTGCACCCGGACCTCGTCGTCACCACCGGCGACAACCTGTCGCAGCCGCAGGCGCTGCCCCTGGTGTACGAGGCGTACGAGCGCCTCTTCGCCTACCCGGGTGTGTTCGTGTTCGGGTCCAACGACTACTTCGCCCCCACGCCGGTGAACCCGCTCCGCTACCTCGGCCTGGCCCGGAACATCAGGCCGGAGCGCGCGGCCCTGCCGCACCGGGAGCTCCGCGCCGGACTTGTCGCGCGCGGCTGGCACGACGTGGAGCACCATTGCCTCGAGCTGGCCGTGGACGGCCGGCAGGTCGAGATCAGAGGCACGAAGGACGCCCACCTCGACCTGGACAGCTACGACGACGTCGCCGGACCGCGAGACCCTGGGGCGGTCCTCTCGATCGGCGTGACGCACGCGCCGTACCTGCGGCTGCTCGACGCGATGACCGCCGACGGCCTCGACCTCATCATCGCGGGACACACCCACGGGGGGCAGGTGTGCGTGCCGCTGTACGGGGCGCTCACCACGAACTGCGACCTCGACGCAGAGCGGGTCAAGGGCCTGAGCGAGCACAGGTTCGGCGGTCATACGGCTGCGCTGCACGTCTCCGCGGGCCTCGGCACCAGCCCGTACGCGCCGTACCGGTTCGCCTGTCGTCCGGAGGCCACACTCCTGACGCTCGTGCCACGCACGCCGAGCTGAGGGGCCTCTGTAGCCGCTGTCCGGCGGTATGGGCCGATGTGAGGACGGGACCGAGATGGGCTAGACTCCACCTCGGCCTCCGGGCCATCGGGGTGTGGCGCAGCTTGGTAGCGCGCATCGTTCGGGACGATGAGGTCGCAGGTTCGAATCCTGTCACCCCGACCAGCCCAAGAAGGGCCTCTGGACTGCGGAAACGTGATCAGGGGCCCTTTGCCGTTCCTGCCTCTAGGCTCCAGGTGTGTCGACGGGTCGCGTGATTCGCGGGCTCGCGCTGGCGTGCCACCCAGGCCCGACGCTCGCCGTCACGACGCTCACGGGGCTTCTGGCCGCATCGGCCGGCCACTCGCTCTTGAGAGGCGCTCTCGTCACCTTGGCGGTGCTCGCCGGCCAGCTGTCGATCGGCTGGTCCAACGACATCATCGACGCCTCACGTGATCGTGCCACCGGCCGCACGGACAAGCCCCTCGCCCGGGGCGATCTCAGCGAGGGCGGCGTGTGGACAGCGACAGGCGTGGCGGTCGCTGCCTGCGTCGCCCTGTCTGTCGCGTGCGGCCTCACCGCAGCGGCTGTGCACCTTCTGCTGGGTGTCGCCTGGGGCTGGGCCTACAACCTCTGGTTCAAGCGAACAGTCGTGTCGCCCCTTCCGTACGCCCTCGCGTTCGCTGCGCTTCCGGCCTTCGTCACGCTGGCGCTTCCGACCCCGCGGTGGCCGCCGGGCTGGGTGCTGCTCACCGGTGCGCTCCTCGGCACGGGCGCGCACCTGCTCAACGCACTCCCTGACCTCGCCGACGATGAGGCCACCGGCGTCCGCGGGCTGCCGCACCTGCTCGGCGGCTCGGCGGTTCGCGTCCTCGCTCCCGTTGTCCTCCTCGTCGGTTCCGTGGTGGCCGCCTTCGGAGAAGGCCTGCACCCCTGGCCGATAGGACTGCTCGCGACCTGCGTCATCCTCGCCACCGTTGCCGTTTCCGGCAAGGGTCGGGTGCCGTTCTATGCAGCCGTGGGCATCGCCCTCGCCAACGTCCTCAGTCTCCTGACCGGCGGCTGATCGTACCCGTCCCCTCAGTTTCCGACCGGCCTCCCCGGGCCTGGAGAAATCTATCGTCGCTATCTACTCTCGATAGATGGATGCCTGGGAGAACTGGGCGGGGGCGGCTTGTGGACGCTCACCATCGGGCTTGCCAGGGTCTTGTACAAGAGGGCAATCCGAGGAGGAGACATGACCACTTCACGCCCCGAGAGCTCGAGGCCACTGCATCAGGCCAAGCACCCGCGAACCGTCCTTGCCGGTCCCTACGGCCACCCGTTCCACCCGATTCTCGTGACGATCCCCATCGGCGCGTGGGTCGCAAGCATCGTCTTCGACATCACCGCGATCAGCGGCAACCAGCCACAGGTCTTTGAGCAGGGTGCGAGCTGGCTCATCGCGATCGGCATCATCGGCGCCCTCCTGGCCGCCGTCTTCGGGCTGATGGACCTCCTGACCATCCCTCGCGGGACGAAGGCATTCACCACGGGGCTGACGCACATGACGATCAACCTGGTCGTGGTCGCGCTCTTCGCTGTCAGCTTCGCGCTTCGACTGGCTCATGGCTACGACGGAGTCAGCGGGATTGCGGTCGTCCTCTCAGTGGTGGCGTTGCTTCTGCTCCTGGCCTCCGGCTGGCTGGGCGGCAAACTTGCCTACCACTTCGGCGTACGCGTCGCCGACGAGGAGACACAAGCCGAAGGCTTCCAGTGACTCTCGCGGTACCCGGCTCGGGTTCCGTGATGTCCATGCCGTCGGCTCGTCTCCTCGACGGGTGACAGCGTGAATGTGATCGACAGGGGCCGCTGTGCCGAGCGGGGGGCAGGCTACGTTACCGTAGGTTCATGGATGAGACGGTACGGATACCCGCGGTGACAAGGCCCGTCATCATTCAGGGCGGCATGGGCATCGGGGTGTCCGGCTGGCGACTCGCGCGCGAGGTAGCCAGGTGCGGGCAGCTCGGGGTGGTCTCCGGAACCGCGCTCGACAGCGTGGTGGCCCGGCGTCTTCAGGACGGCGACGAGGGCGGCGACATCCGGCGGGCACTGGCTCACTTCCCGTCCCCGGCAATGGCCTCTCGTGTCCTCGACCGGTACTTCCGCGATGGAGGCGGAGACGGCGGCCTCTACCGTCCGCAGCCGCCGCTCGGTGTCCATCCCACTCCAGCAGCCATCGACCTGGCAGTCGTGGGCAGCTTCGCGGAGGTGTGGCTCGCCAAGGAGGGCCATCAGGGGCTCGTAGGCATCAACCTGCTCGAGAAGATCCAGACGGCCACCCTGTCGGTTCTGCTGGGCGCGATGCTGGCGGGCGTCGACTACGTCCTGATGGGCGCCGGCATCCCCCGTGAGATCCCCCAGCTGCTCAACGACTTCGCCGCCGGCCGCCCCGGTCAGCTCTCGATCGACGTCGTGGACGCCACCCACCCGTACACCGTCTCGCTCAACCCTGCCGAGCTCCTCGGCGACGAGCTGCCCGTCCTGCACCGCCCGCAGTTCCTGGCGATCGTGTCCCTGCACGTGCTGGCGGCCTTCCTCACCCGCAACGACCAGATCACGCCGGACGGCTTCGTCGTCGAGGGCCCGCTGGCGGGCGGCCACAGCGCCCCGCCGCGGGGCAAGATGACCCGCGACGACGAAGGGCAGCCGATCTACGGCGCCAAGGACCAGGCTGACCTCGCGGCGATGGTCGCCATCGGCCTGCCGTTCTGGCTCGCAGGGGCGTACGGCACACCGGAGCGAGTCGCGAGTGCTCTCGCGGCCGGGGCTGTCGGAGTCCAGGTGGGAACGCTGTTCGCCTTCTCGGACGAGTCGGGGATACGTCCCGACCTCAGGCTGGCACTGCTCCAGTCCCTCACCGACGGCACCTTGACCGTGCACAACGACCCCCGCGCCTCGCCGACGAGCTTCCCGTTCAAGATCGCGAACATCGAGGGCACCCTGTCCGACCCAGCCACGTACGCGGCTCGGGAACGGCTGTGCGACCTCGGCTTCCTGCGCACGCCGGTCGAGCGCGAGGACGGGAGGCTGACGTACCGCTGCCCCTCCGAGCCCGCCCACATGTACGTGAAGAAGGGCGGCGCTGCCGCCGACACCGAGGGACGGATGTGCCTGTGCAACGCCCTGCTGGCGGACATCGGCCTCGGCAAGATGCGGAAGAACGGCTACCTCGAGCAGCCGGCGATCACCCTCGGCCAGGACCTGTCGGGACCCGAGCGGCTCGCCGAGACCCACCCCGAGGGCTGGACCGCAGCCGAGGCCGTCGGCTGGCTCACGAGCTGCCTGCCCTGACCCCATCCGGGCCAGCCGGTCCCCAGCCGGTTCCACAGACGCCTGCCGCTTGACATGCGAAGGCGTGCGAGAGGGATGCTGTCACGGCTGGCCCGCACGATCCGACGACGTCGAGCCGCGTGAGAAAGGACCCCACGATGAGGGATGGCGACCGGCGGGTGAGCCTGCTGTACGGAAAGGGCCTGCTCGAGGTCGTACCGCCCGCGTCGGCCGACGTAACCGTCATCCGGAAGCGTGCCCTCCCGCGGATCGGCGACCCGGCGACGGCAGTACGGGAGGCCTTCGAGGATCCCGTGGGAGCTGCGCCGTTGAGCGCACTCGCGGCGGGAAGGGCCAGCGCGTGCATCGTGATCTGTGACATCACCCGTCCTGTCCCCCACCGGCTCTTCCTGCGGCCGTTGGTCGAGACGCTCGTGGGCGCCGGGATTCCGCTCGAGGCGGTCACCATCCTCGTGGCGAACGGGCTGCACCGCGAAGGGGATGCCGACGAGATCGCAGAGCTGGTCTCCGACCCGTGGGTCGTGGACAACGTCCGGATCGAGGCCCACCGGGCTCGGGACCGCGCCAGCCTGGTCGACCTCGGCGTCACCGCGACGCGCCACACGCCCATCCTCATCAACCGTGCGCTCGTGGAGGCGGACCTACGGATCGTCACCGGCCTCGTGGAACCCCACTTCATGGCCGGCTGGTCCGGTGGCCGCAAGGTACTCGCGCCGGGCGTCGCAGGCGAGGAGACGATCCGTACGTTCCACTCCGCACGGTTCATGGAGGACCCGCTCGCGACGCAGTGCAACCTCACCGGGAACCCCCTGCACGAGGAGCAGCTCGAGATCGTACGAGAGGTGGGCGAGCTGTACGCGGTGAACACGGTCATCGACGAGGACCGCCACCTCAGCTACGTCAACTTCGGAGAGATCGAGCAGAGCCACCTCGCCGCCGTGGAGTTCGCCGCCCGCTTCGCTGCCGTCGAGGTCCCCCGCCGCTTCCACACCGTGGTGACGTCAGCGGCCGGCTACCCGCTGGACAAGACGTACTACCAGACGGTCAAGGGGATGGTCACTCCCGTCGACATCCTCGCGCCCGGCGGCACCCTGATCATCGCCTCCGAGTGTTCCGAGGGAATCGGCAGCGCCCACTTCCGAGAGTCGCAGGCCCGGCTCGTCGACCTCGGCGCCGAGGAGTTCCTGGCCCGCCTCTCGGACAAGAGGCTCGCGGACATCGACGAGTGGCAGACGGAGATGCAGCTCAAGCCGATGCGGGTCGGGCACATCCAGCTGTACACGACAGGCCTCAGCCCCGACGACCTCCACGTCACCGGCGTCGAGCCGGTGCGGTCAGTCGACGACGCC
>JACRAA010000123.1 GCA_016213595.1 Actinomycetota bacterium
GAAGCGGACCCTGTCGTGCAGACGGCTCTTGCGTCCCGCCCAGAACTCCCAGGCATCGGGGATGAGGCGGTAGCCGCCCCAGTGTGGCGGGCGGGGCGGGTTCAGGCCGTACGTGGCGGAGGCCTTCGCGGCGTTGCTGAGGAGCACGCCGCGGTGGGCGATGACCTGGCTCTGGGGGGACGCCCAGGCGCCGAGGCGCGAGTCGAGCGGGCGGGTGACGAAGTAGGCGTCCGACTCCGCCTCCGACGTCTGCTCGACGCGCCCTTCGATCCGGACGACCCTCTCGAGCTCGACCCAGTGGAACTGCAGGGCGGCGAACGGGTTCCCCTCGAGCTCGCGTCCCTTCCGGCTGGTGTAGTTCGTGAAGAACACGAGCCCGGACGCGTCGAAGCTCTTGGCGAGGACGATCCGCGTCGAGGGCCGGCCGTCCGCTCCGACGGTGGCGAGCGTCATGGCGTTGGGCTCGGGGACCTTCGCTTTCACGGCCTCCGAGAACCAGCGCTCGAACAGTGCCAGCGGCTGCCCGCCGGCCGACTCCTCGTCGAGCGCGTTGCGCTCGTAGCTGGTCCGCATCCCTCGTAGGTCCACGCCCCCAGGCTAGTGGCGGGTGCGGGAGCAGGATCCGTGGCCCTGGCTGCCATGTCTGGAGCAGTGCGCTGAACGGGGCGAGGGTCCTCAGGAGCGGCGGGCGGCCACCTTCGACGGGTCCGGCAGCGGTGGGGCGGGCCGCGTGAACGTCCACTCGGGGTCGGTGAGCATGCGCGCAGTGGACAGACCGGCGATCATGGCGATCACGACGAGCACGGTGGAGACGCCGGACTGGATGGCGCTGGTCACGTCGGCCCTGTCGAAGTAGATGAGGGTGCGCAGCGCCGACGAGCCCGGGATCGCGACGAGCAGCGTCGGTACGGTCATGATGATCTTCGTCATCGAGAACAGGCGGGCGGCGAGCGCGCAGAGCAGGCCGAAGATGACGGACGCCGCGAACGTCGCCACGTGGGGCTTGACCCCGTGGTCGAGCATGAGGAGGCGCGGCACGTTCCCGAGGACGGCCACGACGCCTGAGGCCAGCGCCGTGGGGAACGGCACGTTGAACATCGTCGCCCAGCCGAACACCGCGAAGAAGCTCGCGGCCACGCGCGCGCTCCAGATGAGGACGACGTTTCCTGTCAGCGCAGCGACGGGGTCGGGGGAGACGCCGGCGAGCACCGCGATGATCCAGACGCCGATGGCGATCGCGAGCACGACCAGGGCGGCGTAGCCGAGTCGAGGCACCCCGACGTCGAGGTCGACCCGGGTGAGGTCCAACCCTGCGGTGACAAGGGGGAAGCCGGGGATCAGGAAGATCGAGGCGCAGATGAAGCCGGCCGCGAAGCCGGGGCTGGGCGAGCCGAGCAGCCGGGTGAGGATCGCGGCGAACCCCACGTACGCGGCCGAGGCGATGGCTGCGGAGGTGAGGACCACGGCGAGGGTGTTGAGCTGGAGCCGGGTGAACGTTCGGTGCAGCCCGTACGCCAAGGCGGATGCGGGGAGGACGGCGACCGCCTCCCTTACGCCGCCGTTCGACAGCACGGCGACCGAGGAACACGCCAGGGCGACGAGGACCACGAGCAGCCAGCCGGGGTAGCGGCGCGGTGTCCGCTCGATGACGTCGAGACGAGACTCCACCTCGGCGACGGTGGCGCGCTCGGGCAGGTCGTGGGCGAAGCCCTGCAGCATCGAGATCCGGTCGGCGTTGACGCTGGGCCGGGTCTCGGCCACCTGGGTACGGAAGATGCCCCGCCGGCCGACCGTGAGCACGATGCTGGTGAAGGTGAACTGTGCGTGGTGCTGCTCGACCCCGACCGTACGGCCGACCGCTCCCATGACCTCCCGGACGCGCAGCCCGCTCGTACCGGCTCCGAGCATGAGGGTCCCGGCGCGCAGCACCACGTGGGAGCGACGGATGAGGTGCAGGGGCTCGAGCCTGTCCTCGTACTCGTGCTCGCTGATCTCCAGGTCCCCGTCCTCCATGCCTCCACGCTAGTGGTGGGCGCCGCCTGCGGAGGCGGCCGGTCGGACGCGGCTCCGTCGACGCGGCCCCGTTCGCGAGAGCACCTGTACGTGCCCGCGAGAGGACCTGTACGTGCCCGCGAGAGGACCTGTACGTGCCGGCGAGAGCACCTGTACGTGCCCGCGAGAGCACCTGTACGTGCTTTTCAGCGGGGCGAACCCCTACCGGGGTCCCGGTCGGTGAGGCAGTAGACCCGGCCGAAGGGGTCACGCATCACCGTCCAGCCCGGGCGCACGCGAACCACCTCGGCCCCTTCTCGTACATGCCGGGCGGTCTCGGCCGCTCGGTCTCGCGTTGCGAAGTCGACGTGTGCCGCGGCGAGCGTCTCGTCGTCACGACGCTGGAGCAGGATCCGTACGGGCATCTCCGCGGGCCTGGTCAAGGAGACGAACTCGTTGTCGTCGCGGATCTCGGACGCCGGCCACGCCGTCAGGTCGCGCCAGAACTCGACCTCTCTCGCGAACTGTGAGCGGGGGATGTCGAGGCAGGCCTGGTCGGCGATCGAGTCGACATCACGGTCGATGGTGCCGGTGTCGCCGGTCGTCGCGCAGAAGACGATGCCGGCGGGCGAGCTGAGGACGACGACGTCGTGGTACCGCGCCTGTACGGTCGCGCCGAGCCCCACCGCCCGGTCGACGAGGGCGCCGCGGTCGTCCGTGTCGAGGTCCAGATGGACGCCGCCCGGGCCCTCAGCCACGGCTTGGACCTTGATCCAGGGGGAGCCCGACGGCGGCAGGAGCGTCGCGAACTGACCGTGCTCTCCCCGTACCGGCGACAGGGTCGACGAGGTCACCCGCGACCAGTACGACCAGGAGCCGTCAGCGACAGCAGCAGGAGTGTCGAGGAAGAGGTACATCCAACGGATCCGCATGCGCCGATTCTGCCCCCGCCCCAGTGCGGAAGGCAGCGCGCGAGGCGCAGCCTCAGGGTCGGCCGCCCTCACCGCGCGACACGCCGCGAGGCGTGTCCTCAGCTGGCCAGCCCCGGCCGGAGAGTCACCTGCCGGGGTCCTGAACGTGGGCTGTAGCTGGTCAGCTGCTCCGGGACGCGGAACGGGTCGATGTGCAGCCACGAGCCGACGAGGTCGCTGTCCACGTCGTCGCTGGTCCCCGCTGCCAGCTCGTCGAGCACCTGGAGGTCGGTGTCCCGCAGCGGGCCGGTCAACACCCCGTACTCGTCCCACAGGATCATCTCCCGTCGTCCGAGGGCGGCGAGGTCCAGGACCAGGTTGTGGGCGAGGTACGACCACGAGCGCAGGGCGGCCTCCTCCAGCTGGGGGTTCACGACGAAGCGCTCGGGGTCGAGCCTGCCGGCGCGGGCTGCCCGCCAAGCGAGCCCGCCGGTGAGGAAGCGGTCGCGCGGTACGTCCATGACAGGCAGCACGTCGCCCGTGACGACATCGCGGTAGTCCGCGGGAACCTGCGCCTCGACGAGTCGCCAGCGGTGCTGCTCGTCGTCCCAGACCTCCGCCACGACGTGGTCCAGCCACCAGCCGTCCACGAAGTAGCCGGAGAAGCCGACCCGGCTGCGCGCGGGGATGCCGTGGGCCCGGGCGAACGAGACGAACAGGGCGGCGAAGTCGCGGCAGCAGCCGACGAACCGCTCGGACGGGCTCCTCGGCTCACTGAGCGGCGCGGCTGACCGGTCGTGGAGGATCCCGAGGATGTCGTCGACGTACCGGGTGTCGACCTCCCTGCCTCGCTCGGGCGGTATCCCGTTCGCCGCGAACTCACCGTCCGCCCAGTAGTGGAACACGAGCTGCGACGAGGCGCGACGCAGTGACGCGACGTCCCCGGGCAGCTCCGCGACCCACCAGGCGAACGCGCCGGGGTCGGTGACGGGGCTCTGGGCGACGTACGTCTGGGTCATGGCCCGAGCGTAATTCGCGACACCCTCGAAACGGAGGGCGGCGCGGCCAGACCTCCCCGCTCGCCGACGTCGCGGACGTTGTCTCCTTTGAGTGGCCGAAATCGGGCCGCCGATGCGCAGAGCAATCGGAGGCCGCCTGTCTGCCACTGAATGGAGGCGGTCAGCTCGCGAGGGGCGGGCGCCGGTACGCCCGGGTGCGGAGATGTCGCAGCAGCAGCGCCTGGGTGTCCGTCCAGGTCAGGAAGATCTGCTCCCACGTGAGGCGCACCGCCCGGTAGCCCAGGGCGGCAGCGTTGAGGTCTCGAGAACGATCCGCGCGGTAGTGGGTCTCCCCGGTGTGGTGCGCATGGGAGTCGCACTCGATGATGAGCGACTCGCCGACCAGCAGGTCCACGCGACCCACAGCGGGGACACGCACCTGAGGACGTACGTGATAGCCGAGCCGCACCAGGAACAGCCTTACGCGCGTCTCGCTGCCGGACTCCGCCCGAGGGTCGAAGCGACCCAGCTGCTCTGCTACCGGCTTCGGGCATTCAGCGACGAGCTCGGCAACCGTCCGCTCGGACACCATCCGCAGGTTGCACGCGGACTCGAGCACGATCAACGACGTCTCCACCTCGTGGTGACGCAGGACCTGCCTGAGGCACTCGGTGACGTCGTACCGAGGTGCGTTGGGAGCCCATTGCGCGCTGCGGGGCAGCTGATGGTGAACGCCGATGACGCCCGGGTTCTGCCAACGAGGCGTGATGATGTGAGGGTGCGTCGTCGGGGGAACCCACACCCCGTGGTCGCGAAGCCCCGTCAAGCAGCCGAGCCTCGCTCCAGCCGCCACAGCCGTCTGCTCGTCCGCCGAGCAGCCGCCAACGTCGTACCACCCACGCGACAGCCGGCGGAGTGAGCCGCGGGCGATCGCCTCACGGATGGCATGTCGCGTCCATCCACACTCCACTAGCGCTGCATACGTCACCGGGGGCATGTATGGAGCATGCCGCCGGACGGTCCCTCAGCCACACAGAAACCGGCTCGCCCTGTGGACAAGTCGGGTGCGCGAGGCAGACGAGCGGTCGCCGCCTGACTGCCACGTACAGTCACTGGCCCACAGGCGACCTGCGATCCGTACAGCGATCAGCGGCCCGATATCTGCCACTGAATGTAGGTGCTCCGCCTCAGAAGGCGCCCAGCTCGTACACGGGCACCACGTACCCGGTCGCCTCCAGCTTCGACAGGTCCAGGGTGCTGCGGGCCGGACGCGGCGCGATGTGGCCCTTGCCGGCGTAGTACGCCTCGGTCGAGACAGGCGTCACGTCGTCCGCCGACCGCCCCTGGGCCACGAACACCGCCTTGGCGATGTCCGCCCAGCTGACCTCGGCCCCGCCATCGGTGCAGTTGTATGTCCCGTACGGCGCCTTGGTCCTGACGAGGTACGCGATCGCCGCCGCGAGGTTCGCCGTGTGCGTCAGGCGCCCGACCTGGTCGTCGACGACGCTCGGGGAGACGCCCCGGGCGGCGAGATCCGCCATCGTACGGAGGAAGTTCTTGCCGTCGCCGACGACCCAGCTCGTACGGAGCAGGTAGTGGCGCGGGCTCACGGACACTGCGAGGTCGCCAGCCGCCTTCGACTGCCCGTACACGCTCAACGGCGCCAGGTCGTCGTCCTCCCGCCAACCGCTCTTCGTGCCGTCGAACACGTAGTCGCTCGACACGTGCACGAGCGTCTGCCGATGCCTGGCCGCGATCCGGGCGAGCATCGCCGGTACGGTCGCGTTGGCCTTCCACGCCCCTGCCCGGCCGTCGGGCGTCTCGGCGCCGTCGACGTTCGTCCACGCGGCCGCGTTGAGGACGAGGTCGAACTCCGCCCACGGCCACGCCTCGACCTGTGCGGCGTCGGTGAGGTCGAGCTCGTCCAGGTCGACGCTCGTCGCGTCGGGGAACTCGACGGCGAGCGCACGCCCGAGCTGGCCCTTGCCGCCGAGGATGAGCGTCTTGAGCGGTGGTACGTGCTTGGCATCGGCCAGCCGCGGGTGCGCGAGGTCCTTCTCGGAGATCTGCACCTCGGACAGGGGGATCGGCCACGGGATCGCGACGGTCTCGTCCGCCAGGTTCACGTACGAGTACTCGTTGATGTGCGCGGGCGACCAGTGGTCGTTGACGAGGTAGCTGTACGTGACGTTCTCGGTGAGCGTCTGGTACGCGTTGCCGACCCCGCGCGGCACGAACACGGCGACCGACTCGTCGACCTCGGTGGTGAACACCGTCCCGTACCCGGGCCCCTCGCGCAGGTCGACCCATGCGCCGAAGTAGCGACCCTGCGCCGACGACACGAACTTGTCCCACGGCTCCGCGTGGATGCCGCGCGTCGTGCCGATCTCGGCGTTGAACGACATGTTGTTCTGTACCGGGCCGAAGTCGGGCAGTCCCAGCGCGGTCATCTTGTGGCGCTGCCAGTTCTCCTTGAACCAGCCACGGTTGTCGCCGTGCACGACGAGGCGGACGACGAGCATCCCCTCGATGGGCGTCGTCTCGACGCTCAGCTCACTCATCGGTCACTGACCCGTCTTGGCGTACTTGGCCTCGGTGGCCTCCTTGGCGGGGCGCCACCACGACTCGTTGTCCCGGTACCAGTCGATCGTGGCGCTGAGGCCCTCCGTGAAGTTGCGGTACGTCGGGGTCCAGCCGAGCTCCGCACGCAGCTTCGACGAGTCGATCGCGTACCGCATGTCGTGGCCCGGACGGTCCGCGACGAGGTCGTACGCGTCCGACGGCTGCCCGAGCAGCTCGAGGATCGCCTCGATGACCTCCTTGTTGTTCTTCTCGCCGTCGGCGCCGATGAGGTACGTCTCGCCGACCCGGCCCTTGTTGAGGATCGTCCACACGGCCGAGTTGTGGTCGTCGACGTGGATCCAGTCTCGGACGTTCTCGCCCCTGCCGTACAGCTTGGGCCGCAGCCCGGACAGCACGTTCGTGATCTGGCGCGGGATGAACTTCTCGATGTGCTGGTACGGCCCGTAGTTGTTCGAGCAGTTGGAGATCGTGGCCCTGACGCCGAACGAGCGGACCCACGCGCGGACGAGCAGGTCGGAGGCGCCCTTGCTCGACGAGTACGGGCTCGAGGGGTTGTACGACGTGGTCTCGTGGAACCGCTCCGGGTCGTCGAGCTCGAGGTCGCCGTACACCTCGTCGGTGGAGATGTGGTGGAAGCGCGTGTCGTGCTTCCGGGCGGCCTGGAGGAGCGTGTACGTGCCGATGATGTTGGTCTGTACGAACGGCCACGGGTTGTTGAGCGAGTTGTCGTTGTGGGACTCGGCAGCGAAGTGGACGACGGCGTCGGCATCGGCGACGAGACGGTCGACGAGCCCGGCGTCGCAGATGTCACCGACCACGAGCTCGACCCGGTCGGACGGCAGGTCGGCGAGGGAGTCCTCGTTGCCCGCGTACGTGAGCTTGTCCAGGACGACCACCGAGACGTCGGTGTTGGCCATGAGCCAGCGGACGAAGTTTGAGCCGATGAAGCCGGCGCCGCCGGTCACGAGGAGCCTCTGCATGGCCGATACACTAGCCCGCGCCGACGCTGACACGGTGTCTCCGCCGGGCAAGGAGGTCGACGTGAAGGGGATCATCCTCGCTGGTGGAGCCGGCACCCGGCTCAATCCGTTGACGATCGGGTCGAGCAAGCAGATGCTCCCCGTGTACGACAAGCCGATGATCTACTACCCGCTGTCCACGCTCATGCTGGCGGGGATCCGGGACGTCCTCGTCATCTCCACCCCGACGGACAGCCCGGCGTTCCAGCGGCTGCTCGGCGACGGCGCGCAGTGGGGCATGTCGATCACCTACGCCATCCAGCCGTCGCCCGACGGCCTCGCGCAGGCGTTCGTGCTGGGCCGCGCCCATGTCGGCGGCGACAAGTCCGCTCTGGTGCTCGGCGACAACCTCTTCTACGGACGCGGGCTCGGCACGCAGCTGCGTGGCCTGGCCGACGTCGAGGGCGCCTCCATCTTCGGCTATTGGGTGGCCGACCCCACGGGCTACGGCGTCGTCGAGGTCGACGAGGGCGGTACGGCGCTGTCCATCGAGGAGAAGCCTGCGCACCCGAAGTCGCACTGGGCCGTACCTGGGCTGTACTTCTACGACGAGCGGGTCTGCGACTACGCGGCGGACCTCCAGCCGTCGGCGCGCGGCGAGTACGAGATCACCGACCTCAACCGCGTGTACCTTGAGGAGGGCGACCTCAAGGTGTCCCTGCTGCCGCGCGGTACGGCGTGGCTGGACACCGGTACGTTCGACTCCCTCTCTGAGGCCGGCGAGTTCGTGCGCACGATGCAGAAGCGCACCGGGCTCCTCGTGGGCTCCCCCGAGGAGATCGCCTGGCGCAACGGCTTCATCGACACCGAGCAGCTCCTGGCCCAGGCGGACGCCCTCGGCAAGTCCGGCTACGGCACGTACCTGCGCACGATCATCGCCCAGGAGGCCTGAGGCCGGTCGGGCCTTGGGGCCCCGCTTCGCGGGCGGAACCCGCCTCCCTGAGCTCTTTGCCAGAACGCCGATGCGGCGCACAGCGGATCGCTAGCATCGCAGCGGAATCCGGCCGCACCCATCTCGCGGTCGCACGTGAAGGGCTCGTCGTGAGGCACGCTACGTACGGATGGCGCGCCTTGGCGTGCCAGGTCATCGCACTCTCCATGGTCGCTCTGGGCCTCGTCGTCGTGGCGCCGCCCGCGCACGCGGTGGCCGA
>JACRAA010000127.1 GCA_016213595.1 Actinomycetota bacterium
CACGTCGTCGGCCTCGCACACGTCAGCGAGCCGATGGAGCTGATGTTCGCCGACAACACCGGCCAGGTCAGCCTCGGTCCGGGCGACCTCGAAGGCCTGGCGAGGCTGGGCTCGCTGCCCTGCGGCTGACGATCCCTAGGGAGCGCGGTTGCCCCGCGCGTCCTCCTGCTCGACGAGCTCGGCAAGGTCCTTGAGCCGGTCGAGACCGTTGACCGCGCGCGACATCCGGTGGTTGCCGGCGAACGTCTCGCGGTGCCGGTCGAGGAACCACCAGTAGCCGGCGGTGAATGGGCACGCGTCCTCCCCCACCCGCACCTTCGGGTTGAAGCGGCACGACCCGCAGTGGTCGCTCATCGTGTTGATGTAGGCGCCACCTGACGTGTAGGGCTTCGTCATCATCACGCCGCCGTCGGCGTGCTGCGACATGCCGACGATGTTGGGCACCATCACCCAGTCGTAGCCGTCGACGAAGGCCCGGTGGAACCAGTCGGTGACCTGCGTCGGCGACCACCCGCGCTGCAGGGCGTATGACCCCAGCACCATCAGCCGCGGGATGTGGTGCACCCAGCCGCGCTCGGCGACCTGGCCGAGGGTGTGCGAGAGGCAGCGCGCGTCGGTCGCATCGGCGTCGAGATCCGTGAACCACTTCGGCATCTGCTCCCGCGCTCGGAGCGCGTTCTCGCGCCGGTAGCCGTCGCCCTGGTGCCAGTAGGTGTGCCAGACGTAGTCGCGCCAGCCGATCACCTGCCGCACGAACCCCTCGACGCTCGCGATCGGTGCCGCACCACTGCGGTACGCCGCCTCCGCCCGCTCGACGACCTCGATCGGGTCGAGGAGCCCGAGGTTCATCGGGGCGCTGACCAGGCTGTGTGCCATCCACGGGTCGCTCTCGAGGATCGCGTCCTCGTGCGCGCCGAACTCCGGCAGCCGGTGCTCGACGAAGTGGTCGAGCGCCGCCAGCGCCTCGCGTCGGGTCGCCGCGAAGAGCCGCGGGCCGTCGCGGCCGATGAACTCGACGCCCTCGCTCTCCCACCGGTCGAGGTCGTCTCGCACCTGCGCGTCGATGTCGTCCTCGGTGGGCCACCACGGCTCGGTCACGCCGAGCGTCGTCGCGCCCTTCGGCGGCGGCTCGCGGTTGTCGTGGTCGAAGTTCCACTGCCCACCGGTCGGCTCACCGTCCTCGACGAGTACGCCGTGCGCGACCCGCGCGCGGCGGTAGAAGTCCTCCATCAGCAGGCGCTTGCCGCGCCGCCCCTCGGCCCAGCGCTCGAAGTCCTCACGCGGGGTCGCGAACCCGCGCGGCGGCAGGACGGTGCAGCCGAGCCGTTCGACCAGCCCGAGGGCGGCGTACGACGTCGGGTGCAGGACCTCGACGTCATCGAGGTCGCGCACCGCGTCGGCGTACGTCTCCGCCTGCACGTAGGTCAGCCGGTCGCCGAGCTCCGCCGCGCGGTGCCGCATCGCACTGAGCACGAGGTGCGCCTTGGCCCGGTGGAAGCGGCGCCGCCGGAAGACCGCCTTCGACTCGACCATCAGCAGCGGGCCGCGGTGGTCGTCGGTGAAGTGCGGGCCGAGCTGGTCGCCGAAGAGCCCGCGGGGCGTCATGACCCGACCCTAGGGCGACCTCAGTGAAGGCGGCTCACCCCTCGCGTCCTCAGACGACGAGGAGCGCGGCGTCCGGGTCGAGCGCCGCGAGATCGTCGGGGTCTGACGTCACGATGACGTGCCCCCGCAGCTTGGCGTGCCAGACGACGTGCGCGTCGACGACGTCGTGACGACCGCTCGCGCTGCACAGTCGACCGACCTCCTTCGCGGCATGGAGGTCGTAGGCCGGGGTGTCCACCCCACGAGCCCCCAGCACTGCTGCGAGGCGCGCCTGCCGGGAACCCCCTCGCCACACCTGGGCGACCACCTCGGGGACCACGTGGATCTCCAGCCCGTCGTCGACTGCGCGGCGGAGCAGGGCGCGGACCGACGGATCACCGCGCTCGACGGCGATCAGGGCGCCGGCATCGAGGCTGATCCCAGTCATCGCCGCAGCGCGTCGAGTGCTCGATCGGCACGCGCGCGGGATGCATCGTCAGGCGGACCGAGCTCCGCATCGAGGTCGTCTAGCACCTCGGACAACGTGCGCCGCCGTGACTTCTCCTCCATCGCGTCGGCGACGTAGGCCGACACGGATCCGGCGCGGCCCTCCGCCACCGCCGCGCGCGCCTCGGCCACGAGGTGGTCCGGAAGACTGACGGCGATCTTGGCGGTCATACCGTGATCATACCGCTTTGGAGATCTGGTGTGACCGAGGCATGCGACCAGTCAACGCCCGGTCGCGCATGCCCGGCGAGTCCCCTGACGAATCTGTGGACAGCGGCGTCAGACCTGCCGAAGCCCCTTCACGTACGCCGCCTGGCCGAGGTGCTGCAGGCAGTCGCCGATGATGCTGACCAGCCGCTGGCCGGCCGTGACCGGCGGGTCCCAGTGCTGGTCGACCTCGCGCTCGAGCTCGCGCTCGTCGACGGTCTGGAGGTAGCGCGCGGTCGCGAGGGTGACCTCGTGGTGGTAGGCGACGAGCAGCTCCGGATCGCTGATCCGGATGGCATCGACCTGCTCGCTGGTGTGGCCGTAGCCGATGTCGTCGGTGCCGTTGGGCAGCCCGAGCTTCTCCTGCCACTCCTCCCAGACCTGCGGTGCGTCGGCGAGGTCGGCGACGTGGTCATCCTGCACGCGCGCCAGGTGCCACAGCAGCCAGGCGATCGAGTTCCCGGTACCGCCCGGTCGGTGGTGCAGGGTCTCGTCGTCGAGGTCGTCGGCCACGCCGTCGTACAGCTCCGTGATCCGGCCGAACGCCTCGGTCAGCACTCCACGCGGGTCCATCGGCTCACCCCACCGGCGATGCGGACCGCACCTGCGGCGCGCTCGACTGCTCGTCCTTCATCCCGTCGATCTCGGCCAGGATGCGCGTGCGCTCGTCGTCGCTCAGGGAGACCTGCGCCTTCGCGAGACCCTCGTCGAGCTGCTGCGCGATCGTGTCGTCCTCCGCGCTGTACTGGTACGAGCTCACCTCGTCGACCACTCGCTGGGCTGCCTCGACCGCTGCCTGCTTCTCCTCGTCAGTCATGCATTCCAACGTAGCGAGGGCGTGGGACGACGCAAGGCCCATCGGGGTGGCTACTCCGCGCTCGCCCTCCAGAACGCCTGCAGCAGCTCGATCGCGGGGTCCGCCAGCCCGACCTGCGTCAGCAGCACCGCGACGGTGCCGTCGGGATGGACGTACGCCGACGTGCCCGTGCCGCCGACCCAGCCGTAGCGG
>JACRAA010000009.1 GCA_016213595.1 Actinomycetota bacterium
CGAGCTTCACATCCTCGGGCGTGAGTGACTCCATCCAGGCCCGCTCCGAGACGTCGAACACCGCTCCCAGCCGGTTCGAGTTCGCCTCGTCCGGGGAGAACAGGCGGAACCTGTGGGGGTTCATCTCGTACGCCGCCTTCATGAGCTCGCCGAGCTTGCGCGTCGACTCCGCCTTCTCGCCACCGCGGTGGTCGACGGTCACCGCGAGGTCGCGGAAGTCGGGCAGGTCCAGCGGCGTCGCGAGCAGGCCTCCGTTGGCGTGCGGGGTGCCGGACATCGAGATCTGCTTCTCGGGGTTCGCGCTGCGCACGAGGTCGATGACATGGCCGTCGGCGTCGAACAGCTCCTCCGGGCGGTACGACCTCAGCCACTCCTCGAGCAGTGCGAGGTGCTCCGGGTTCTCCCGGACCCCGGCCAGCGGCACCTGGTGGGCACGCCACGTCCCTTCGACCTGGACCCCGTCCACGACGTCCGGACCGGTCCAGCCCTTCGGCGAGCGCAGGATGATCATCGGCCACCGGGGCCGGCCCTCAGGGGCTGAGCCGTCGCGCGCTGCGGAGACGATGCCCTGGATCTTGTCGTAGGCGGTCGACAGTGCCTCGGCGAACCGGAAGTGCATGCCGGGCAGGTCCCCTCCCTCGACCCAGATGACCTCGTAGCCGTGGCCTTCGAAGAGCTTCTCGACCTCGTCGTGGGGCTTGCGGGCGAGCACTGTGGGCGCTGCGATCTTCGCGCCGTTGAGGTGCAGGATCGGAAGCACGGCGCCGTCGTGCGCGGGGTTGAGGAACGAGATCCCCTTCCAGGAGCCCTCGAGGGGACCGGTCTCGGCCTCTCCGTCGCCGACGACCGCGATGGTCAGCAGGTCGGGGTTGTCGAAGGCCGCGCCGAACGCGTGGATGAGCGCGTACCCGAGCTCGCCACCCTCGTGGATCGAGCCGGGCGTCGTCACCGACACATGGGACGGGATACCGCCCGGGGCGGAGAACTGGCGGAAGAAGCGCAGCAGTCCTGGTTCGTCGTACGTGATGTCGGGGTACGCGTCGGCGTACGTCTCCTCGAGGTACGAGGCACCGACGAGCGCCGGACCCCCGTGCCCGGGGCCCGTGATGAACAGGCACTCCTGGCCGGTGTGGCGGATGAGGCGCGAGACGTGGGTGTAGATGAACGACAGGCCCGGCGAGGTGCCCCAGTGCCCGAGCAGCCGAGGCTTGATGTGCTCGGGTCGCAACGGCTCGCGGAGCAGGGGGTTGGCCATGAGGTAGATCTGGCCGACCGTGAGGTAGTTGTTCGCGCGCCACCAGGCATCGAGCGGCGCCAGCTCATCGTCCGTGAGCGGAGGCAAGTGCACCATGGCGTCAACCTACCGAGTGGTGGCTGGAAAGGACCCGGAACGCAGGGATTCCCCGCCCCGACGGGCGCCGCCGGAAGGGGACCATCAGGGCAGAGGCCCCTACCCCGGGCGGGACGTCAGCGGCTCCCCCGCGCCCGCTCGACGGCAGCCTCGCGGGCCGCGGCGTACGGGACCGAGACATCGCGCATCCGGCGCGCCAGCCCGTCGAGTCCGAGCTCGTCCAAGCCCTCGGCCACCCCCTCGATGTCGGCGGTCGACCGGTTCTGCGACAGCTTCGACTTGCCCTCGACGGCGGTGATGAGCACCTCGATGCCCACGATGGCCCGCAGCAGCCCGTCCAGCGCCGCCCTGTCGACCCCGTCCAGGTCGTACGTCGCGTCGTGCCGGGCAGCGAGCGCACGGACGTGGTTCTCGAGCCACTCCGGGTCCTTGTGGGTGACCAGCCGTCCGGTGGCCTGGACGACCTCGTAGTTCCAGGTCGGCACGGTCTGGGTCCCCGCCCGGTAGGACGGGTACCAGTCGGGCGTCACGTACGCGTCCTCGCCCCTGAGGACAACGAGCACCGGATGCTCCTTGTGCGACCACTGGGTGTTGGGCCTGGCGAGATGACCCTGCAGCGCGCCGAGCTCACCGACGCTCGGGTCGTACACGAACGGGACCGGAGTCAGGACAGGGGTCAGCCGGACCGGGTCGATGGTGACGAGGTCGGCGAGCTGGACGTGGGCCAGCGCGCTGCGGGCCTCGTCGCCGGACATCCGGAAGTGGCGTGGGACGTACATCAGAGGTCCTCGGGCTGAGCGTTCGACACCGTAGAAGACTACCGAGCCCGGCGGCGACGGGACTCAGGCGATCGCGGCGTAGGCGTCGGCGAGCACGTCCTCGTCGGGTCCCTCGACGATCACGGGATGACGCAGCCCGTCGAGCAGTACGAGGCGCAGGGTGGCGCCGCGGGCCTTCTTGTCGAGCGACATCGTGGCCCTCAGGTCCGCCCACGACGCCCGGCTGTACGTGGTGGGCAGGCCGACGGCCGTGAGCTGCTCGCGGTGGAGCGCGACCGCGGCCTCGTCCAGGAGGCCCAGCCGCAGAGCCACCTCGGCCACGTACACCATGCCGACGCTGACCGCCTCGCCGTGGCGCAGCCCGAAGTGCTCGTACTTCTCGATGGCGTGCCCCAGCGTGTGGCCGTAGTTCAGCGACTCCCGGCCGATGTCCTCCCCCTCGCCCGTACGCTCGCGCAGGTCGACGGAGACGACGTCGGCCTTCATCTGGATGCTGAGACGGATGAGCTCGGCGTGGGCCTCGCTCGTGACGTCGGTCGCTGCCGCCGGGTCGGCGGAGACGATGTCGGTGATCCGGGCGTCGGCGATGAAGCCCGCCTTGACGACCTCCGCAAGCCCCGACGAGACCTCCTCGCGGGGAAGACTTGCCAGGAGCTCCAGGTCGCACAGCACAGCGGACGGCTCGTAGAACGCGCCGA
Organism: Actinomycetota bacterium; assembly: GCA_016213595.1. Classification (GTDB taxonomy): domain Bacteria; phylum Actinomycetota; class Actinomycetes; order Propionibacteriales; family Propionibacteriaceae; genus Fen-668. The sequence continues at coordinate 2,829 of JACRAA010000009.1, forward strand.
CGAGGTTCTTGCCGGCGCTCAGGTTGATGCCGGTCTTGCCACCCACGGCGGCGTCCACCATCGCCAGGACGGTCGTGGGGACGGAGATGTAACGCACGCCGCGGAGCCACGAAGCCGCTACGAAGCCGGCGAGGTCGGTGGTCGAGCCTCCTCCGAGCCCGACGACGACGTCGCTGCGGGTGAAACCGGCCGCTGCGAGCCGGTTCCAGCAGTCGGCGAGAGTCTCAGGCGTCTTCGCGCGCTCCCCGTCGGGGACGTCGAGCAGGACCGTGTCCTCGCCGAGGGAGGCGGCCACGGACGTGGCGAGCGCCGTGAGCGACGCCGCGTGGACGACGGCGGTACGGCGCCCGCGGACGAGGCCGGTCAGCTGGGCGAGGCAGCCCCGGGAGACGGTGACGTCGTACGGCCTCTCGGCGGACACGTGGATCGTCATTGCTTGTCCTCCAGTGCTGCCACGATCGCCTCGGTCAGCTCCGTGACGGGGGTACGGTCCGTGGCGAGCCGCATCGTCGCCACCTCCTCGTACAGGTGGGCACGCTCGTCGAGGAGC
>JACRAA010000128.1 GCA_016213595.1 Actinomycetota bacterium
CCGGCCTGCGCTACGCCGACGCCAGCGCCGTCAGTCCCCCGCCGCACACAACGACGAGGGGGACGTCGGTGTCGGTGCGCCGGGCCTCGTCGATGACGAACTGGGCAGCCTCCGAGGGACGGGGTTCGGTGCGGGACGCCAGAGCGCTGTTGGCGCCCGTGAACAGCTTCCCGTTCGTGTCCAGGCCCATCACGTCCGCGAGCCGTTCGACGACCCGCCGCGCCTGGTCGGCGGAGTCGTCGGTGTACCAGGGATCGTGCAGCGGCAGGTGGCTGCAGATGATCCCGCGGATGTCGACCGACGGGGACAGGAGGTGGTGGACCAGCTGGTACAGGTCGTCGGGGTCTCCGGCGAAGTCGTTGTCGATGATCACGCGGAGCCGGTGGCTTCACGGCACGGCCGGCAGCCAGGGATAGCTGCCGATACTCCACGTCGACTGGGACATTCGAGCTCCTCGTTTCGTCACGCGATCCACCACCGGACAGCCGTCTCCTGCGGAAGCAGCCGTCTTCTCGACGCCTACTCGACGATCTCCAAGCGCGGGTACTCGGGCTTCCACATGCGCTGGTAGATGTCGCTGATGGGGTTGGTCATGGTGCGCCGTGCCAGCCCCTGCTTCTCGGCCGTCTCGGCGACAGCCTTGGCCACCGTCGCGGCCACGACCCGCAGGTCGCTCATCGCCGGGAGGAGGGATGCTCCGGGGCGGTACTCGTTCATGAGGCCGGCCAGCGCATCGGCGGCGGCGTAGATCATCTGCTCCGTGACCCGCTCGGCGCGCACGACGGACACGCCGAGACCGAGACCCGGGAAGATCAGAGCGTTGTTGGCCTGCGCGATCGTGTGGTACGTCTCCCCGTGCCGGATCGTCCCGAAGGGGCTCCCCGTGGCGATGAGGGCCCGCCCGTCGCTCCACTCGAGCACGTCGGCGGGGTGAGCCTCCGAGCGGCTCGTGGGGTTCGACAGCGGCATGATGATCGGCCGCTCGCAGTGAGCGGAGATCTCCCGGACGACCTCCTCTGTGAACGCGCCGTGCTGGGCGGACGTACCGATGAGGATCGTCGGCTGTACGGCCCGCACGGCCTCCGCGAGCGTGATGCGCGAGGGGTCGGCCACCTTCCAGCCGGCCACCTCGGCGCGGGTCCGGGCGTACGGGCGCTGGAAGTCGCGTACCCCCTCGCTGTCCTCGACAATGAGGCCGCGGCTGTTGAAGGCGTAGAACGGCCGGTGGCTGTCCGCCTCCGGCAGGCCCGTACGGACCATCGCCTCCGCGATGAGGTCAGCAACACCCACCCCGGCCGTACCCGCGCCGAACACCATCACGCGGTGCTGGGCCAAAGGCACCCCGGTGAGCCGGACCGCGGCCAGCACAGCCGCCAGGACGACGGCCGCCGTCCCCTGGATGTCGTCGGTGAAGGTGCAGATCGCGTCCGAGTAGCGCTGCAGGATCCGGTGGGCGTTGCTGGCGCCGAAGTCCTCCCAGTGCAGCATCGCGTTGGGGAACAGGCGGGTCACGGTCTGTACGAAGGAGTCGATGAACTCGTCGTACCGGGGACCGCGGACACGCGCATGCCGCTCACCCAGGTACAGGTCGCTGTTGAGGAGGCCGAGGTTGTCGGTGCCCACGTCGAGCACGACGGGGATGGCCCGGCGCGGGTGGATGCCCGCGGCGGCGGTGTACACCCCCAGCTTCCCGACCGCGATCTGGAAGCCGCCGATCCCCTGGTCCCCGATGCCCAGGATGCCCTCGGAGTCGGTGACCACGACGAGGTCGACGTCCTCGGCGTCGAGCTCGAAGTCACGCAGCGACTGCTCGACCAGCTCCGGGTGGTCGATGGACAGGAACACGCCGCGAGCGCCGGTGTACTCGTGGCTGAACCGCTCGATCGCCTCGCCGATGGTCGGTGTGTAGATGATCGGCAGCATCTCCTCCAGATGCTCGCTGAGCAGCCGGTAGAACAGCACCTCGTTGCGGTCACGGAGCTGGGCGAGTTGGATGAACTTGGCCAGCGGTGAGGGCGAGCGCGTGTACTGGGCGTACGAGCGTCTCAGCTGCTCGTCGATGGTGGTGACCCGGCTGGGCAGGAGACCGGACAGGCCGAGCTGTGCCCGCTCGTCCTCGGTGAAGGCTGTGCCCCGGTTCGCCATGGGATGGACGAGTACGAGACGTCCCCTAGCGCTGACCCGCAGAACCGCCTCCCGCGCAGTCGTGTCGAGGCTGAAGTCGCGCTGTTGCATGTCGGCCTTTCTGCCGCGGTGGTCGGCGGCTGGGCGCGGTGCTGTACAGCAGAAGAGCCCCTGCGGCCGTTGCTCAGGACACTATCCAGTCACGCTCGACGGCAGCCAGGGTTGCTCAGCGAAGGTCGCCGAACACCTCGGCGAAGTCGTCACGAATGCTCACGACGGTCCACCCGCCCCGAGCGGCGGCCGACAACGTCTCCGGGTCCTCGTAGTCGTACTCGCGGTCCGCGTCGTCGTGGCGCACGAGCATGGCGTGCCGGGCGCTGTCCAGGAGCTCGATGTCGCCTGTGGCGTTGCCGACCGCCAGCAGCGGGAGCCGCCCTGCCCTGTCCCACAGGTAGGCCGGCTTGCCCGGTCCGTCGTCCAGAGGGTTCATCCGGCTCTCACGTCGGAGCCGGCCCCCGTCCCAGGTCATGACCGCCTCGCTGCCGATGACATGCCCCAGCGGGATCTCGTACGCGGTCGGGGCCATGAGCCGCAGGAAGTCCCGCGCGCTGTCGGTGACCATGTAGACCGCGAAGTCGAGCTGGTGCAGGAGGCGGACGAGCTCGAGCATCGGCCGGTAGACGACCTGCGAGTACGGCACGTGGAACCTCGGATGGCGAGCGTCTCGGAGGAAGGTCTCGGCGCGCGACTGGGCCTCATCCGTGGTCAGGCCTGCGAGCGTCTTGGCCAGGAGCCGCTGGACGTCGTGCCCGTCCGTCGGGTGGGCGTCGGGGTCGAGATGCAGCAGGTACGCACGCGTCGACGACGCCGGCTTCTCGCAGGCCAAGGTGCCGTCGTTGTCGAAGGCTGCGACGCGGTCGACGGGCGGTACGTCCTGGACCGAGGCCAAGGTCGTACAGATCCAGTCCAGCGTCGCCCCCTGTCGCCAGGAGGGCAGGGAGGCTGCCAGCTCATCGAGACCCCACCGACGCTGCGCACCCATGAGCGCCAGCGTATGCAGGCCTGCACCGGGTACTGCTGGCGAGGACGCGCCGTGCACCGGCTCGGATGGCTTGACAGCGACGAGGTGCAGGAGCACTGTTCAAAGGTGGTTGAATCAAAGGTGGTTGAATCAAAGCTCGCTGAAGTACGGGCGGATGCGGCGGCACTGCTGGCGGCGGTCGCGGACCCGGTCCGCCTCGAGCTTCTGCACCTGCTCGTGGGACGGACCCGGTGCGTGTGCGACCTGCAACCCGAGCCGCCCATCCCCGGGAACCTGCTCAGCTACCACCTCAAGGTGCTGCGCGAGGCGGGCCTCATCGAAGGGACCCGCAGGGGCCGCTGGGTCGACTACTCGCTGACCGAGGACGCTATGGAGCGGCTTCACGCGGCCCTTCCTGACCCGGCGTCGGTCGCTCGCCAGCTGACAGTGGTCCGATGACGACAAGCACTGCGCCGGACAC
>JACRAA010000129.1 GCA_016213595.1 Actinomycetota bacterium
CATGCGCGCGGTCTCGTACTCCTCGGTCGGGGGACCGATCGAGCTGGTCGACCTCCCCGAGCCCGCCTGCCCGCCGGACGGTGCGGTCGTACGGGTCGAGGCGACCGGCATCTGCCGGTCCGACTGGCACGCGTGGCGCGGCCACGACCCCGTGCCGCTGCCGATGGTTCCGGGCCACGAGTTCGCGGGGACGGTTGCCGAGGTGGGTCCCGAGGTCGTGGGGTTCGGCGTCGGGGAGCGGGTGACCGTGCCGTTCGTCAACGGCTGCGGGCACTGCGACTGGTGCCTGACCGGTGACGCCCAGGTGTGTCCCCATCAGACCCAGCCCGGCTTCACCCACCCCGGCTCGTACGCGGAGCTGGTGCAGGTCCGCGCAGCTGACTTCAACCTGGTACGGCTCCCCGACAGTGTCGACGCCGTGACCGCGGCGTCGCTCGGCTGCCGGTTCGCGACCTCGTACCACGCCCTCACCCGGCAGACCGCCTTGTCAGCCGGGCAGTGGCTCGTGGTGTACGGGTGCGGCGGGGTCGGCGCGTCGGCGATCCTCATCGCCAAGGCGCTGGGCGTCCAAGTTGTCGCCGTCGACCCCTCGCCCCACGCGCGAGAGCGCGCCGCCGCCCTCGGCGCCGACCACGTCCTGGCGACGCCTGACATCGACGCCGTCCTCGACCTCACCGACGGCGGTGCCCACGTGAGCCTCGATGCGCTCGGCTCTGCGACCATCGCATCAGCGGGAGTACGTAGCCTCCGGCGCCGCGGACGCCACGTCCAGGTCGGCCTCATGCTCGGACCGGACGCCGAGGCGCCACTGCCGTGGGGGCCGGTGATCTCGAAGGAGCTCGAGGTCGTCGGCAGCCACGGGATGGCTGCGGCCGACTATTCGGAGCTGCTGGCACTCGTCGCGGAGGGGCGGCTGGACCCTCGCCGCCTCATCGGCCGTGTGGTCACGCTGGCGGACGCCCCTGGCGAGCTGGCTGCGATGGACTCGCTCGTCGCGACGACCGCCGGCCTCGTGGTCGCGACCGTCCCCTGACGCGACCGTCCCCTGAGACCACCGTCCCTGACGCGACCCGTCCCACGCGACTCTCCCGTGACGGCCGTACCAGCCGGACCGCTCAGGGTGCGGGAGTGAGATCCAGGTCGACCATGAGCTCGCGGGCGAGCGACTCGAGGGCGGCCTGGAGGTCGTCGGTGCCGAGGCCGACCGGCGCGGTGAGCAGGGCGTCCGCCTCGAACAGCAGCCCACCCGCCATCGGCGCCTCGACCGTCGCGGTCGCCAGCTGCTCGATGCTGACGCCGTGGGACGCCAGTGCCTCGGTGATGGTGCGGACGATGCCCGGCTGGTCGTGCCCGACGAGGTGGAGCACGAGGGAGCGGCCTTCGACCGGCACGCGCTCCGACGCGTCCTTCACGGTGACGTCGAGCACATCGCTGAGCCCGGCCATGGCCGTACGGAGCGACTCCACCTTGTCCGAGGGCACCTCGACGAGGGCGATGCCCGCGAACGACCCCGCGAGCCGCGCCAGCTGGCTCTCCTGCCAGCTGCCGCCCGCCTCGGCGACGACACGGGACACGCGCGACACCAGTCCGGGCTGGTCGTCGCCGAGCAGGGTCAGCACGAGCTTGGTCATGGCAGACACCGTACGGCCTCTACCGCGTGGAAGCCCCTGGCCGCGTCCGGTCAGCACGGCTGCCAGGATGTGCGCCATGAGCGAGTACGCCGTCCCCGACTGGGACACCTACTTCCTGGGCATCGCACGGGCCGTGTCCGCCCGGGCGAAGTGCCGCCGGCGCAAGGTCGGGGCGGTCCTCGTCGTGGATCGGCGGATCATCGCGACGGGCTACAACGGAGCGGCCCCCGGTGAGCCCGACTGCCTCGAGGGCGCCTGCCCGCGCGGCCTGCTGTCGTACGACGTCGTCCCGGGCCTCGGGGACTACGACCGTCCCGGCACAGCCGGCTTCTGCATCGCGATCCACGGCGAGGTGAACGCGTTGCTGTTCGCGACGCGCGACACGAAGGGGGCGACCGCCTACATCACAGACCCTCCCTGCCCCGGCTGCCGGAAGGCACTCGCTGCGGCGGGGATCGAAAGGGCCGTCTGGCCCGAGGGCGAGTACGACCGGGCTGCCCTCACCACCTGGTGACCGACGCTCCGCTCCGGGCGCCCAGCCGTTCCCTCATCTGCTAGAACCTCCCCATGGCACTCATCATTCGACGCGGGATCGCGACGACGACAGTCGGCGACCTGCCGCCGGTCGGCGCCAAGGCCCCCGGCTTCACACTGGCCGTCCACGACCTGTCCGACGTGACCGAGAACCACTGGGCTGGGCACCGGCTGGTGCTCAACATCTTCCCCAGCGTCGACACGGGCACGTGCGCGACGAGCGTGCGCAGGTTCAACGCGCTCGCCTCGACCCTGGAGAACACGACCGTCATCTGCGTCTCGATGGACCTCCCGTTCGCCCAGAACCGTTTCTGCGGGGCGGAGGGCCTCTCCAACGTCGCGACGGCGTCCGCCTTCCGCTCCGACTTCGGCGACACGTACGGGGTGAGGATCCTCGACGGGGACTTCCGGGGCCTGCTGGCCCGGGCCGTCGTGGTCATCGACGCGGACGGCACCGTCATCCACACCCAGCTCGTCGACGACATCGGGCACGAGCCCGACTACGACGCCGCGATCGCGGTGCTGTGACCCGCGCCGTACAGCTCGTCGCCGTCCTCGGGGCGGGCATCGTCCGCGCCGACCAGCCCGTCGTCCGCGCCGATGACCTCGGCCTGACCAGGGGCGACGGGATCTTCGACGCCACACGGGTCCTCACGGACGCCGACGGTCGCAGTGTGGTCGAGCACCTCGACCGGCACCTGGCCCGTCTCGCACGGTCCGCCTGTACGGTCGAGCTGCCCGAGCCCGATCTCGGCGCGATCTCCGGACTGGTCGCGGAGGCCCTGGCGGCCTGGACGACGCCGGGCGAGGCTGCGCTGAAGATCATCCACACGCGGGGGCTCGAGCACACGACGACGCCCTCGGCGACGACCCTGCTCACCATCACCGAGTCGGAGCCGGGCGCGCGCCGGCCCCTCGCCGTCGCGACGCTGGCTCGCGGCTACGCCAGCGACACGTTCGTCGAGGCCCCCTGGCTGCTCGGGGGCGCCAAGCTCCTCTCGTACGCCGTCCACACGTCTGCACGCCGGGAGGCGGCGCGGCGAGGGGCAGACGACGCGCTGTTCGTGAGCAGCGACGGGTACGCCCTCGAGGCACCGACGTCGTCCCTGCTGTGGGTCGTGGACGGTGCCGTACGGACGACGTCCACAGGGGCGACGGGCATCCTCGGGTCCGTGACCGTCGATGTCCTGAAGGAGTGGGCGGAGGCCGTGGGCGTACGGTTCGAACCCGCGCTCATCCGTCCCGACGAGCTGTACGGGGTGACCGGCGCGTGGCTGGCCTCGTCCGTACGGGGCGTCTGCCCTGTCTCGGCACTCGACGGCCGGCCCGTACCGCAGTCGGACGAGTGGACCAACCGGCTCGCCTCGGCCGCCGGATTCTGACCGGGGACCCCGGATCTGCACTGGCTTGTCGAGACCACAATCGAGCCTTAACCAAGTCGTACAGCCCTCACCGTGGCTTCACAGCGTTCACACAGAGTCGCGGGGGACTGTGGTGGACATGTCAACGACCACAACCACCAGTCCGGTGAGGCAGTCGGCGACGGCTCCCCGGCGCGGGACCTCCCGCACCGTCGACCACGCCGCCGCGCTGCAGCGCCGGTACCGGCTGCGTTCGTTCGGCCGCAACCTCCGCGCCGACCTGCTCACGGTGATCGCCTGGGTGTCGGTAGCCATGTCCATCACCCTCTGGCTCGCGGACGGCGGCCTGGGAAAGGTCACCTCCCTGGGCAAGGGGCTCACGGCCCTCGGCATCGTCAGCGGCCTCGTGGCGACGGACCTCATGGTCCTCATGCTCCTGCTCGCCGCGCGCATCCCCTTCGTCGACCGCGCGTTCGGCCACGACCATGCGGTCGCCATCCACACCAAGCTCGGCAAGTACGTCATCTACGGCCTGCTGCTGCACGGCTGGTTCCTGCTGTGCGGCTACGCCGCGAACGACGGGCTGACTCTGAGCGGGGAGCTCGGCTCCCTGTTGAGCGTCGGTGACCTGGTCCTCAGCGTGTGCGCGCTCGGCATCCTCATCGCCGTCGGGGTCTCCTCCATCATCACCGTGAAGCGGTCGCTCCCCTATGAGGTGTGGCACGTCATCCACCTCGCCACGTACGTCGCGGTCGGCTTCTCGCTGCCGCACCAGTTCTCGATGTCAGGCCTCATGGGGCCGGGCACATTCGCCCGCGGCTACTGGATCGGGCTGTTCGCCGTGACCGGCTTCCTCCTCCTCGCGTACCGCGTCTTCCTCCCGGTCTTCGCCTCCTTCGAGCACGGGCTCGTCGTGACGAAGGTCCGCTACGAGGCCAACGACGTGGTCTCCATCGAGATGCAGGGCAGGAACCTCCCCGCCTTGGACGTTGAGGGCGGCCAGTTCTTCCACTGGCGCTTCCTCGCCAAGGGCCTCTGGTGGCAGCAGCACCCGTTCTCCGTGTCGGCGGCGCCGACCGGCGACACCCTGCGGATCACCATTCGCGCGCTCGGCGGCGGCACCAGGAAGCTCATGACCGTCAAGCCGGGCACACGCGTGATGATCGAGGGCCCCTACGGCATCTTCTCCGACAAGTCCCGCACCCAGGCAGGCCTCACCCTCATCGGGATCGGCATCGGCATCGCTCCGATCCGGGCGATCCTCGAGGCGACGCAGACCGTGCCCGGGAGGACGACCGTCATCCTCCGCGGCCACACGCCGAGCCAGCTCTACCTCCTGCGAGAGATCCAGGTCCTGTGCCAGGACAAGGGTGCGCGGCTCATCACCCTTGTCGGGTCGCGCAGCCAGAACCGTCTCGGCGAGACCAGCTGGCTGCCGGCCTCACACCGCGGCAACCGCCTCGTCGACCTCGTCCCCTACGTGGCGAGCAGCGACGTGTACGTGTGCGGACCGCAGGCCGCCTCCGACCTCGTGGTCGCTGACGCGCTGGCCTGCGGCACCCCCGCCGACTCCATCCACAACGAGAGGTTCGTCTGGTGAGTGCCCGAGCGAAAGTAGCGGCTGTCATCGCGTCCGCCGGCGTCCTGGGCGCCGGCTGGGCGGTCGGCACCGCCAACGGCGCGACCCTCGCCGGGGGGACGCCCACGACCGGCACGACGAGCGGTACGACGAGCACGACCGGTACCACGGGCACGACCGGTGCGACCGGTACGACGGGCACGACCGGTACGACGGGCACGAGCGCGACATCCGGTGCGAGCACCACGAAGACCACGTCGGCCAGCGGCTCGTACAAGGACGGCACGTACACCGGGACGACCGTCACGCACCGCTACGGGTCGGTGGCGGTCACCGTCACGATCTCCGGCGGCAAGATCACGAACGTCACGGCGAACGCGGTCACCGACGGCGACCGCAGGTCCGAGTCGATCAACAGCCAGGCGATCCCCATCATGAAGTCGGAGGTGCTGGCCGCGAACTCGGCCAAGGTGTCGACGGTGAGCGGCGCCACGTACACGACGACCGCGTACCTGACCAGCCTCCAGTCGGCACTCGCCAAGGCGTAGGCCGCCAGGACACAGGCCGGCAAGGCGTAAGCCGCCAAGGCGCAGGGGGAGTGCGCTTAGTCGTCGAGCTCGCCCCAGTCGAGCTGGGCGGCGGGGATGCCGAGCGCGAGCCCGTACTCGACGGCCTGGGCATGACCGCGGGGGTCGCCCGTCCGGTACCGGATGACCTTGCCCGGAAAGACGACCACGTGGTCGTTCCCGATGCGGAAGTCGGCGTACCAGTGGTGCGTCGGCTCCAGCGCCTCGGCCAGCTGCCTGGCGAACCGGTCCGCGGACTCGTCCGGCCCCCGGAAGTCGACGATCGACCACTCGTCCGGCTGGGCAGAGGTGGTGCCGTCGACGCTCACGCGCAGGATCCGGTCCATGCGCAGCCCCGGGGTGCGGATGTCGGTGCCCAGGCGAAGGCTTTCGAGGATCAACCGTCCCGCGAACATCGAACCGTCCTCCCAGCGCCCCGCCAGGTCATCCATCGTAGGTGCGGTGTTCGAGAGAAGGCCGGGGAGCGGCTGGCGCGGCGGAGGGGGCGCTTCGGGGCGTTCTGCTGGCTAGCGGTCCCATCTACAGTGGGGCGCATCGCGAGTCCAGGCAGAGGCCACGAGGGAGACCACATGAAGATGCAGGCAGTCCTGAACGGCGTCATCGTTGCGGAGAGCGAGGACACCGTCGTCGTGGAGGGCAACCACTACTTCCCGAGGGGCGACGTCAACGCGGACTACCTTGAGCCGTCCGAGACGCACACCACCTGCGGGTGGAAGGGCGTGGCGTCGTACTACACCGTGTCCGTTCCCGGCACGACGAGCGCGGACGCCGCCTGGTACTACCCGACGCCGTCCGACGAGGCCAGGCAGATCACGGATCGCATCGCGTTCTGGAAGGGCGTCACCGTAGCCCCCGAGCCGGAGGGCGACTGACCGGGTAAGAACCTCCCACGACGCAGGCCAAGTGAACCTCGTTCGGCGTCGGAATGGAGTGTCCTGTGTTCGGGTCTGGCCGGCCGACCCCGTTCGTGGTCGTTCTCAGGCGTCCGTGGAGCCCCAGAACGACAACGAGCGTTGTTGAACGCTGGCGAGGTCTGGGGAGTCCGCGCATATCGACGCCGAAAAGGGTCGCGCGCTCTCCCGGCCATCAGGACGCCATGGCGCGGACGAGCCGCGCCATGACGACTTCCGGGTGGAGCATGATCTCTTTCGCCAGCCACCGGACAATCCGGTACCCCCGGTCTCGGAGGGCCTGCTCCCGCTCCTTCTCCAGCACGTACGCGTCCGCGCGCTCGTACTTCACCGCCCCGTCGACCTCGCCGATCAACATGAGGTCCTCCCAGAGGAAGTCCGGGTAGACAAGGCCGATCGACGTGCGGATCTGTGCCTGGTACCGGGGCATGGGGAGGCCCGCCAGCCGCATGTAGCCGGCCGACAGCGACTCGGCGACGGACTCGCGCGCCGGGTCGGTGAGTCGGACGGCGGGAGTCAGTCTGGCGGCCCGGATCGTGCTGGCGGACTCCTCCAGCAGGTCCCGCGCCACCCGCGCGAGCTGGGGGTTCATGTAGTCCCGTCTGCGGACCTCGTTCACCAGCGACGCGCAGATCAACCGCGCGGCGCCGTCGAGGAGCACCAACGCCTCGGGCAGGGGCAGGTCGGCGGCGAGGTCCACGGCGGTACGAGCGGGGGACGTCAGCGGGTACCCCTGGGCGTCGTGCTGAACCTGGCCCACGGGCAGGGGGCCGGTGTGGTGGATGGCCCAGGCCGTCCGCACGCTCTTGCCGGTCCGCGGAAGGGTCACGGAGACGGGCCCGTCCTCCCACCGCTCGAACCCGGGCGTCGGAAGGCCGTGGACCAGGGCGGCGGACCGGTGGCTTGCGACGGCGGTCGAGTGGACGGTCAGCTCCGCCTGGGTCGACAGCACGTGCCGATCGTGGTCGTTCGCAGGCCAGGCGTCGGCACGCAGGTAGACGCCGGTCCTGACCAGAACCAGGTCGCCGTTCGCGAGGCGAGTCCGAAGCATCCGCGGCGTGACCCCGCGGGCGAGCAGGTCGGCACGAGCGATCGGTTGTGTGGGCAGAGCCCAGGGCGTGGGGGTACGCATGGAGCAAGCCTCAAGGGTCGCCTTCCGTGCGACAACCGGCCCTGTGGACAAGTGTCGCGGGGACCAGTCACGAGGCTTCCCGCCTCAAGCGGCCCGAAGCCCGTGCCGGTCAGCCGACGGTACGGAGGTAGCGCCCGAAGTGCGGCACGGTGAACGCCACGCGACCGCGCTCGCCCGCGTACACGAGGCCCTTCTTCAGCAGGGAGTCGCGGGCCGGCGACAGGGACTGGGGCGTGCGGCCGAGGACGCGCGCCACCTCGGCCGTGGACACGGAGCCCACGCCGTCCGCGTCCGAGTCGGCCATGGCGCGGAGGTAGTCCCGTTCACCGGGCGTGGCCCGTTCGTACCGGCTCCCGAAGAACCCGACCGCCAGCTCCGCCTCCGCGAGCGGGGCGCCGACGACGACGTCCTCACGTTCGATCGGGGTGCGCGGGGCTGTGTCCCAGATCGCCTTGCCGTAGGCCTGGACGAAGTACGGGTAGCCGCCGGTCACGTCGTACATCGCGTCCAGCGCCTCCGGCGCCCACTCGACGCCCTCCTCAGCAGCGGGTGTCACGAGCGCCTGGTCGGCGGCGACGCGGGGGAGGCGGTCGACGAGCTGGTAGCGGAACAGCCGCTCGGAGTACGACTTCGACGCCGACAGCACGGCGGGGAGGTGCGGCAGGCCCGCGCCCACCACGACGAGCGGCAGCCCTTGCTGGCCGAGCTCGTGGACCGCGGCGCACACGGCGGAGACGTCTGACGGTCCCAGGTCCTGCATCTCGTCGATGCACACGGCCACGCCGCGTCCCACGTCTGACGCGAGGCCGGCGACGTCGACGAGCAGCTCGACGAGGTCGATCTCGATGTCGCCGGAGTCAGCCCGTCCGGTGACCGTCGGTGCGAGGATGCCCGGTTGCCAGCGGTCGGCGGGCCTGGACCCCTTCGGTGCGTCCCGCTCCACGAACGCCTTGATCGCGCCCAGCACCTGGAGCGGGTCGGGATGCGCCAGCTCCCGCACGGCCATGTGGAGCGCCGCGCCGATGGGGCGTCGGATCCCCTGGTCGGGTCGCGCCTCGAGCTTGCCGGTACCCCACCCCGCCCGTACGGCCGCCGACCGCATCGCGTTGAGCAGCACGGTCTTGCCGACACCCCGCAGGCCGGTGAGGACCATCGAGCGCTCGGGCCTCCCGCGCGCGATGCGTTCGAGCACGACGTCGAACTGGCGCAGCTGGTCGTCGCGGCCCGCCAGCTCGGGGGGACGCTGCCCGGCGCCCGGTGCGTAGGGGTTCTGGACCGGATCCATGTCGGGACACTATCCGGCTCTCTAGGAGGAACCGAAGATTTCGCGCGGGCGCGTCACGGGTGCGTGGACACGGGTTCGGCCAGTCCTCGCCAGCTGCCCCGGGCCCCCCGGCTACTGCTCCGGGACCCCCTCGAGGTCCGCGAGCCAGATGCGGGCGTTGGCGTCGGAGGGCGCGCGCCAGTCGCCGCGCGGCGACAGGGAGCCACCGGCCACGACCTTCGGGCCGTTGGGGAGTGCCGAGCGCTTGAACTGCGAGAACCCGAAGAAGCGCTGGACGTACACCTCCAGCCACTGCCGGATCTCGGACAGCTCGTACCGCACCTTCTCGTCCTCGCGGAGCCCCGCCGGCCATCGTCCGGACGTCGCGTCGTGCCACGCATGCCAGGCGAGGAAGGCGATCTTGCGCGGCCTGAACCCGTACCGGAGCGTGTAGTACAGCGAGAAGTCCTGGAGGTTGTACGGGCCGACCTTCGCCTGCGTCGACTGCGGCAGCTCGTCCTCGCCCGCCGGTACGAGCTCCGGCGTGATCTCGGTGTCGAGGATGCTCCGCAGGGTGGCGTTGACGTCCTCAGCGAACAGGCCCTCGCTGATCACCCAGCGGATGAGGTGCTGGATCAGCGTCTTCGGGACACCCGAGTTCACCGTGTAGTGGCTCATCTGGTCGCCGACGCCGTACGTGCACCACCCGAGCGCGAGCTCGGACAGGTCACCGGTCCCCAGAACGATGCCGCCGCGCTGGTTCGCCGCGCGGAACAGGATGTCCGTACGCAGCCCGGCCTGGACGGTCTCGAACGTCACGTCGTACACGGGATGCCCGCCGGCGAACGGGTGGCCGAGGTCCTCGAACATCCTCGTCGCGAGGGGGATGATCGAGATCTCCTCGAACGTGACGCCGAGCGAGCGCGCGAGCGCGATCGCGTTGCGCTTCGTGTGGTCGCTCGTGGCGAAGCCTGGCAGCGTGAACGCCAGGATGTCCGAGCGCGGCCGGCCGAGCCGGTCCATCGCGCGCGCGGCGACGATGAGCGCGTGGGTCGAGTCGAGCCCGCCGGAGACCCCGATGACGATCTTGGGGTTCCCGATCGCGCAGAGCCGCTGCTCGAGGCCGGAGACCTGGATCGAGTACGCCTCGTAGCAGTCGAGCGCGAGCCGCTCCGGGTCGTTGGGGACGAACGGGTACCGGTCGACGGGGCGCCGCAGGCCGAGGTCGGCGAGCTGCGGGTCGAGCGTGAACGGGATGGTCTCGAACTCGTCGGACCCCTCGGCGACCCGGTTGTCGTCGAACGTGCCCATGCGCAGCCGTTCCTGGCGGATCCGGTCGAGGTCGACGTCGGCGATCGCGTACCGCGGCCCGTCGGGGAAGCGCTCGGTCTCGGCCAGGAGGTCGCCGCACTCGTACACCATCGTCTGGCCGTCCCAGGACAGGTCCGTCGACGACTCGCCCTGCCCCGCGGCGGCGAACACGTACGCGGCGAGGCATCGCGACGAGGCGCTTCGGCAGAGCAGCGACCGGTCGGACGCCTTCGTCACCGTGATGGGCGAGCCGGACAGGTTCGCCAGCACCGTCGCTCCGGCCAGGGCGGCCTGGGCCGACGGCGGTACGGGCACCCACATGTCCTCGCACACCTCGACGTGGAGCGTCAGCCCGGGCACGTCGCTCGCCTCGAAGAGCAGGCGTGACCCGAACGGTACGACTGCGTCGCCGATCTCGATCCGGCTGTACGGGCCGACCTCCGCGCCGGGGGCGAAGTGGCGCTTCTCGTAGAACTCGCGGTAGTTGGGCAGGTACGACTTCGGGACGACGCCCAGGATGCTGCCCCGCTGGATGACGACCGCGCAGTTGTACAGGCGGTTCCCGCTCGCGAGGGGTGCGCCCACGACGAGCACCGGAGCGAGGTCGGAGCTGGCCGCCCGTACCGTCTCGACCGCATCCCTCGCCGCCTGGATGAGCGCGTCCTGGAGCAGGAGGTCGTCGATCGCGTACCCGGTCAGGCCCAGCTCGGGGAAGATCGCCACGGCGACACCCTGCTCGTGGCACTCCCGGGCCGCCGCGATGACTGCTGCGGCGTTGGAGGGCGGGTCGACGAGGGTCACCGGGACGGTGCAGGCGGCGACGCGCGCGAATCCCTGGGCGTACAGCGAGTAGAAGGAATGCAGGCGGTGGTCCTGGCCGTTCACATGCTGAGTCTTCCCTATCGGGGGCTCACCACGCTATAGTTGAAATGTCAATTACCCCGGAAGGTTCACCATCATGTCCAGCCTCAATGATCTGAAGGGCACCTACGTCATCGACGGCGCCCACTCCCGAATCGGCTTCAGCGCACGTCACGCGATGGTGACGAAGGTGCGCGGCGGCTTCGGTCAGTTCGAGGGCACGGCTGTACTGAACGCCGAGAACCCGGCCGCGTCGAAGGTCGAGGTCACCATCCAGGCCGACAGCTTCGACTCGGGTGTGCCGTCGCGCGACGACCACGTCAAGAGCGCCGACTTCCTCGACGTGGAGAAGTACCCGACGCTGACCTTCACCTCCACGGACGTCAAGATCACTGGCCCTGACACGTTCGACCTCACGGGTGACCTGACCATCAAGGACAAGACTCACCCGATCACCATCCCGTTCACCTACATCGGCACGGCGAAGGACCCCTTCGGCAACGTGCGCGCGGGCTTCGAGGGGGAGACCACGATCAACCGCAAGGACTACGGGATCGTGTGGAACGCCGCTCTCGAGACCGGCGGCGTCCTGGTCAGCGAGAAGGTCACCCTCGACATCGAGATCTCGGCGATCCAGCAGCAGTGAGGCTGAACGCCTCCTGACCCCAGGCTCGGCCGCTCTGAGGCCGGCCGACGGAACCCCTCGAACCTTCCCAGGGTCGGGGGGTTCTGTCCTGTGTGGGGTCAGGCGACCCGTTCCCTCACGCGTCCCCGGGCCCACAGGAAGACCGCGACGCCCGCGACGAGGACGAGCAGCGCGCTGACCAGGGCGACCACCGCGAGCGCGTACGACCGCGGCTCGCCGAGCAGTCGTGCGTAGGCCAGCCACAGGAACCCCCACGCGAGGGCGAGCGCGATGTACAGGCGACCGGGCAGGTAGCGCAGCAGCGCCATCCCGTACGCCAAGAGGCCCGTCGTCGCGAGGATCGCCCAGGTCTCGACGGAGAGGAACGCCGGGCGTACGTGGTGGGCGGCGAGCGCGGCGCCGATGGTCTCTGCGGTGAGCACGGAGATCCAGCCCAGCGTGACGGCCACCCCCAGCTGGGTGAACTGTCGTCCGAGGAAGCGGCGGCTCGGGACCGTGTCGGCGACCCGCAGCGTGTAGATGAGCGCTGCGAGAACCCCGGCCCCCAGGACCGAACCCAGCACGAGGTCACCACGGACGACGAAGAACCAGACACCGAGGAGAGCCAGGGTGGCAGAGGCCGGGTACGCCATCGCCTGGGCCCGCGGCTCGCTCACTCCCACCCGTAGCCACATCCACGCGACGTAGCTCCCGAGACCGACCATGACCACCCACCACAGGCGGTCAGCCTCGGCCGCTGTCGCAAGGAGCGACGCTGTGGGTGAGAGGACGTTGGACAGGTCGGGCGCGGCGTCCGCGACCACGCCGAACGCAGCCAGCGCGCCGACGAGGCAGAACACGTACGAGATCGTGAGGATGACGCGTCGGACACCGTCGGTGGCGAGCGCCTGGGCGAGCGTGACGGGCTCTGTCCGCATCGTCGGAGAAGCGGCGTCGATCGCCGGAGAGGCCGTGTCGTCCGTCATGGGTCGCCCCTTCCTCGCTCTCGCCTCGGCGGAAGTCTAGAAGCAGGACACCAATGTCTCGATGAGAACGGTTCAAGTCTCGACCCCTCTTGTGCCAGGGGCCGGACGTGGATGAGGATTGCCTCACCGGGGCCGGACGCATGACTGCCGGCCCTCCAGTTCCCCTTGGAGGAGGTGGACGCCCCCTACATGACAACCCCATTCATCGCATACGCCGGAAAGCCCTGGCCAGTTGAACAGGACTCCGACGTCCTCCGCCAGGTCGGACGGTTCTGCACTCTGGACGAGGCCCAGCGCGCATTCCGGTCCGTCGCTTTCACCAACCTCCCTACCCTCCATGGGCGTATGAGATGGCGCGGCATGAGCCCCCAGTACGGGCTCATCGTCCAGATCGAGCGTCACGTCGCCGCCTGATCCTCCAACCACTGCCACGTCCCCGAACACCGGGCCCTTCGCGAACAGGGGCCCGGTGTTCTGCGTCCGGCGTCGATCTCCCACCTGGAGCGCTCCGAGTCGCCACGTACCCTGAAGCGCATGGTCCTGGAGAACGTACAGCGCGCGCTGGGTGAGGCCGTACGGTCGAAGGTCGCCGGGCCGGACGCGGACACCCGGGCCGGGCAGATCTGGGGGAAGCCGGGGCCGCGGTGGTTCCGGCCGGAGGACCCTGTCTGGCGGGTCCACGAGGACGCCTCCATGTTCCCCGGCGGCATCGCCGCACTGCTGCTCCAGACGCTGCACCCGCTCGCGATGGCGGGCGTCGCGGGGCACTCCGGCTACCGGAGCGACCCCTGGGGCAGGCTGACGCGGACGAGCGACTACATCGCGACCACGACGTACGCGACCATCCCCGACGCGGAGGCGCTCATCGAGCGCGTGCGGGCGCGGCACGACCAGGTGCGCGGCAAGGACTACCGAGGTCGTCCCTACCGGGCCTCGGATCCGGAGCTGCTGGCGTGGGTCCACGCCGCCGAGATCCAGGCCTTCCTGTGGGCCCACCAGGCGTACGGACGGGCGCCGCTGTCGCCCAGGGAGGCCGACCTGTACGTGGAGCAGGCGGGCTTGCCGGCGGCCAAGCTCGGGGTCCCCGACCCGCCCTGCTCTGTGGCGGAGCTCACAGGGGTCATCGAGGGGATGCGGCCCCGGCTCGAGGTCAGCCCCGAGGCTCTCGACACGGTCGACTTCCTGCTCCGGACACCGCCGGTGAGCGGTGCGGCGCAGTACGGCTACCGCCTCCTCGCGTACGGCGCGGTCGCGGTGCTGCCCGACTGGGTGCGCTCGATGCTCGGCATCGCGCTCCCCGAGCTCGGCATCCCCCTGGCGTCAGGCCTGGGCCGGTTCGGCACCGCGGCCGTCCGATGGGGCCTCGCCGGCGTCCAGAACCGACGCTCGGCGTCTCCTGCCGCGCGAGCGCGGCAGGCGGGCCGCGACGGCCACCAGCGCGATCACGGCGCACAGGGCGACAGGGACGCTGAGACCGGCCAGGGCGCCGACCTGTGAGGCGGCGTCGAACGGCACCAGGCCGATCATCGGCGCGTCACCCCACGGGCCGGCGATCCGGGACCCGGTGGTGAGGACCGCGATGGCGGCGAGCGCTGGTCGCGTGGGCCTCAGCGCGAGCACGGCGATGGCCAGTGCCGAGTACCAGGGCCAGTAGATCGGGCTCACGGCCAGCACGGTGACCGCGATGACGGCGCAGCCCAGCAGGGCCTGACGACTCGGACGACCCCAGCTCGCCGCCAGGATCACCCCGACGAGG
>JACRAA010000003.1 GCA_016213595.1 Actinomycetota bacterium
CGGCGCCGCGCGAAAGACGTGAAGCGTGGGCGACCGTCGAACGCCGACATCGCTGACGTGGTCCGCCGCTCCAAGCTCGTGACGATGCCCACGGAAGGTCCGGTCGACCCCGACGGGCTCACCATGCGGCAGCGTCTCCTCCTCGAGGTCATCAAGCGGTCGATCGAGGAGAAGGGCTACCCGCCGAGCATGCGCGAGGTCGCGACCATGGCAGGGCTCTCGAGCCCGTCCAGCGTTGCGCACCAGATGCACCAGCTGGAGGCCAAGGGCTACATCCGCCGCGACCCCAACCGTCCCCGTGCGCTGGACATCCGCCTACCGGACGACGTGAGCTCCCGGCCGCGCGCCATCCAGCCGGACCCTGTCGCCGCAGAGGTTGACCCCACGGACATCGACGACGGCCTGCCCCGCCCGGTCCACGTACCCGTCCTGGGCCGGATCGCCGCCGGCGGCCCCATTCTCGCCGAGCAGCGGGTCGAGGACGTCTTCGCGCTCCCCCGCCAGCTGGTGGGAGAGGGTGACCTGTTCCTCCTGGAGGTCCGCGGCGACTCGATGGTCGACGCAGCCATCTGCGACGGGGACTACGTGGTGGTCCGTCGCCAGCCCGTGGCGGAGAACGGCGACATCGTCGCTGCGCTGCTCGAGGACGAAGCCACGGTGAAGACGTTCAAGCGCACCCCGGGTCAGATCTGGCTCCTGCCCCACAACGCCGCGTACCAGCCGATCGACGGCAACGACGCGACGATCCTGGGGAAAGTCGTCACCGTCCTCCGCCGACTCTAGACAACGTGTCGCGGGTGGCGTAATGGGTATTGCATGGCCATGAGCGACAACCTACGTGAACTGAGCAGCGAGCTCGGACAGGTCGAGGCAGCCATCCACGACGCGCCCCTGTACGCCGATCCGAGCAACCCGGACGCCGGGTTCAGCGACCGGCTCGTGGAGCTGGTGGCACAGGAGGAGAGGGTTCTGGGCCAGATCATCGAACAGGCCCGGCAAGACGTCTCGTCCGAGATCTAGCCCGTCCCACTGAGGGCTTGGCTTTCACATGCGCGCCGTGCACGCGCCGTACGTGAGGGACCTGGGGATGGCGACTGAACGGATGCGGGGACCCGACGGACGGTCGGAGGATGCCTTCCGTCTGCGGGCGGTCCACGCTCGGGAACCCGGGCCGACGGTGTCCCGGGAGGTCGATGCCCCGGCAGACGTCGTCTGGTCCGTTCTCGCTGACGGCTGGACCTTCGGCGGCTGGGTCTTCGGCACCGCGCACATCCGTGACGTGGACTCCCGCTGGCCGGCGCCCTTCGCGACCCTCCACTTCTCGTTCGGTGTCTGGCCGTTCCTGCTCAGGGATGAGACCCGGGTCGAACGGTCGGTACGGAACCGGGAGCTCGTCCTCACAGCCCGCGCATGGCCCGCCGGCTCCTCGCACGTCCACATCAGCCTCGAGGCACGGGGCCGCACGCGCTGCGTGGTCTGGCTGACCGAGGACGTCGTCTCCGGACCGGCCCGGCTCATCCCCCCGTTCCTGCGCCACCTGCTGCTCGCCCCGAAGAACCGTGAGTCCCTGAACCGCCTCGCGCTCATCGCTGAAGGGCGAGCCCACCTCGGCACTCCTTGACGCCCGGGTTGTGGCCCTCAGCTCAGTTGTTTGCTCAAGCTCAGTGGTTCCTCAACGCGTCGATCAGCTCAGCCTTCGACATGCGCGAGCGGCCCTTCACGCCGATGTCCTTGGCACGCGCCATCAGCTCCTCCTTCGTCCGCTCGTCGTAGTCCTCGGCCTTGGCACCCTTGCGCCCCACCGCGCTCCGTGAGGTGTTGGCGGCCGCATTGGCGATCCTCGCGGACTTCTCCTTGCTGTTCCCCTCCTCGCGGAGGGCCTCGTACAGCTCCGGGTCCTTCACCGAGGGCCCTGGACCACGCTTCGGCATCGCTGCTCCTCACCTCGTCGAACCGATCTGCCCCAGTACCCGCGGGCGCCAGGAGCTACTCCCCCGAAGCGGCGGCCCCGGCCCCTGAGGCGACGGGCGTCCCGTTCTCGCGGAGCCGTCGCAACGCGCCGAGAGCAAGGTCGGCGTCGGTCGTCGTCCAGAACGGTGGGATGGAGGCCCGCAGGAACGACCCGTACCGGGCAGTCATCAGCCTCGGGTCGAGGATCGCGACGACACCCCGGTCGCTGAGCCGGCGCACCAGCCGGCCGCTCCCCTGGGCCAGCAGCAGTCCCGCGTGCGTGGCCGCGACCTGCATGAAGCCGTTGCCGCCCGACGCGGTCACGGCGTCCTGGCGTGCCACGACCAGCGGCTCATCGGGCCGAGGGAACGGGATCTTGTCGATGAGGACGAGCTGGCAGGTCTCCCCGGGCACGTCGACGCCCTGCCACAGGGAGAGCGTGCCGAACAGCGACGTCTCCGGCTCCTCGATGAAGCGGCGTGTCAGCTCGGGAAGCTGCGCGTCGCCCTGGCACAGCACGGTGAGGTCGGGCAGCGCGGTACGGACGTGAGAGGCCGCGGCCGTGGCGTTCCGGTGCGAGGCGAACAGGCCGAGGGTACGGCCACCGGCCGCACGCACCAGCTCGACGATCTCGGACAGCGCCGCCTCTCCCAGACCTTCCCGGCTCGGTGGTGGCAACCGGGTCGCGACGTACAGGATCCCTTGCCGGGAGTACTCGAACGGGGATCCGACGTCCACTCCGTGCCAGGTCGGCGCCGGACGCCCCTCGGACCTGGAGGACGCCGTCAGGCCGAGTTGCCGCGCGACGGGGTCGAACCCACCCCCGATGGTCAGCGTCGCGGACGTGAACACGGCCGTGACGTCGGGAAGGATGCTCTCGCGCACCAGTCCGGACACGTTGAGGGGGGCGACGACGACCCAGCGGCCGGCGCGCTCCCTCTCAGCCACCCAGACCACGTCGTGCTCGTCGAGCGCTGCCATGCGCTCGGCGACGTCGTACACCTCCTGGACCGCGGCCTGCGCCTGGATCCGGGGCGCGTCCAGGGCCTTCGTCGCGGTCGCCTTGAAGTCGGACAAGGCGGCGCGGGCCACCTGGCGTACCTGCGCCAGCGCCATGGCCGCCGTCGAGCCCTGGTCCGTGACCCGGCCGGGGTCGGCGAGCTCGAGGGCAGTTCTCAGCGCCTCGCCGGCCTCCAGCAGGTCGGCCGCCACCCCGTCGGTCAGCCAGGGCAGCGCCCGCCGTGCCACACGCTCGACCTGCTGCCCGCTGAGCTCCTGGGACGCCGCTCCGGTGACCCGCGCGACGAGCTCGTGGGCTTCGTCCACGACGAGCAGGTCGTGCTCGGGCAGCGCCGTCCCGCCGTGGAGCGCGTCGATCGCGAGCAAGGCATGGTTGGTGACGACGAGGTCCGCCTCGCGGGCTCGGTCGCGGGACTGCTCGACGAAGCACTCCATCCCGTACGGACAGCTTGTCGCACCCAGGCACTCCCGCACCGGCACGGAGACCTGCGCCCACCCCGCCGGGGTGTGGCTCGGCGCGTCGTCCCGGTCGGCCAGGCCGCCCGACTCCGCCTGGCCCTCCGCCCACTCCCGCAGGGCGAGCACCTCAGCCCCGAGGACGGAGTCGGGTGCGGCATCGGCGGCCCGAAGCGCCGTCACGAGCTCGCCGCCGGCGATCAGACCGGGCTGCTGGTCCTCGACCACACCGTCGCGAACCCTGTGCAGACAGGCGTAGTTCGACCGACCCTTCAGCAGGGCGGCGGTGGGACGGCGGCCAGTGATCGCCTCGACCGCGTCGATCACGACAGGCACGTCCTTCGTGGCGAGCTGCGTCTGGAGCGCCAGTGTCGCCGTGGCCACGACGACCCGCGATCCGGGTGAGTTGAGGACGTGCGACAAGGCCGGGGCCAGGTAGCCGAGAGACTTGCCCGTGCCCGTGCCGGCCTGGACGAGCACATGCTCCCCCGACTCGAACGCCTGGGTGACCTCGCGGCACATCGCGACCTGGCCCTCGCGCGCGCTGCCACCGATCGACGCCACGGCGGCATCCAGGATGCTCAGCGGGTCGATGAGAGGGGAGGGCTCGGCTGCCACCCTGTCACGCTACCTGACACCAGTGACAGGACCGGACGGCCGCTCAGGGCCTGGCCGGCCTCAGGCCGGGAAGCCCCCCAGCTCCCCCGCCAGGTCGCTGTGGACCCGGGCGACGACCAGCGTCCCCTGAGCCGTGTGCTCGGAGGTCACCAGCTCACCCTCGCGGTGGATCCGGTCGATGAGGTCCCCCCGCGCGTACGGGACGAGCGCCGTGACCTCTGTTCCTGGCGTCGGCAGCCGCTGCTCGATGACGGCCCGCACCTCGTCGAGGCCCTCACCGGTCCACGCCGACGCGAACACCGCGCCGGGGAAGCGCGTCCGCAGCGCCTGCAGCGTCCCCTCGTCGGCGTGGTCGACCTTGTTGACGACCAGCTGTTCGGCCACGTCGCCCGCCCCGATGTCCGTCAGCACCTCGCGAACAGCCGCCACCTGTCCGAAGGGGTCCGGGTCGGACGCGTCCACCACGTGGAGGAGGAGGTCCGCCTCGACCGACTCCTCCAGCGTCGAGCGGAAGGCCTCGACGAGGTCGTGCGGCAGGTGCCGTACGAACCCGACGGTGTCGGTGAGCGTGTACGTACGTCCGTCGGTCGTCTGCGCGCGGCGCGTGGTCGGATCCAGCGTGGCGAACAGCGCATCCTCCACGAGCACGCCCGCACCGGTGAGGCGGTTGAGCAGCGAGGACTTCCCCGCGTTGGTGTAGCCCACGATCGCGACGCTCGGCACCTGGTGGCGACGCCGTTCCTGGCGCTGGACCTGCCGCGTGCTGTCGAGGTCGCGAAGCTGCTGACGGAGTCGGGAGATGCGGGTACGGATGCGCCGTCGGTCGGTCTCGATCTTGGTCTCACCGGGTCCACGGCCACCGATCCCGACGCCACCTGCTGCACGGCCACCGGTCTGCCGGGACAGGTTGCCGCCCCAGCCGCGGAGCCGCTGTCGCAGGTACTGCAGCTGGGCCAGCTCCACCTGGGCCTTGCCCTCGGCGCTCTTGGCGTGGGACGCGAAGATGTCGAGGATCAACGCGGTCCGGTCGACGACCTTGACCCGGATGCGGTCCTCGAGGTTTCGCAGCTGGGCGGGGCTCAGCTCGCCGTCGCAGATCACGGTGTCGGCGCCCGTCCTCACCACGACGTCCCGCACCTCGTCGACCTTGCCGCGCCCGATGTACGTGGCGGGGTCGGGCCTCTCGCGACGCTGGTACAGCGCGTCGAGCACCTCGGAGCCCGCGGTCTCCGCCAGCTGCCGAAGCTCGCTCAGCGAGTTGACCGCGTCCTCCTCGCCCCCGGTTGTCCAGACACCCACGAGAACGACGCGCTCGAGGCGGAGCTGTCGGTACTCGACCTCGGTGACGTCCGCCAGCTCTGTACGGAGCGCCTGGACCCGTCGCAGGGAGAGCCGAGCGGCGAGATCGGCCTGGTCGCCGTCGTACGCCTCCGGGTCGGGAAGGCGTGGATCGGTCTGGTCGTCGGGATATGCAGTCATCGACACCCACCCTGCCACGCGCGAACAGTCTGGACCACTGAAATTGCGTCAGGAGAGCTGGTCGGGCACCTGGACCTCGCCGCGCGCGAGGATGACGGCCTGTCCGGTGAGGGTGGCGGAGCCGTCCTCGTCGAAGGAGACGTCGACGCTGCCCCCGGGGAGGTCCACCCGTACAGTGCCCGGCCCCTCGCCGTTCACGACCCGTGCCACGGCCACCGCGCCGGTACCGCAGGCCTCCGTCTCGCCGACGCCCCGCTCGAGCACGCGCATCACGGCGTGTCCCGGCTCCGGCACGTGCACGAGCTCGAAGTTCACTCCGGACGGGAAGACGTCCGCGTCCGCGACGAAGGAGTCCCGCAGCTCGGCCCGGTCGACCTCCTGCTGCGTCGCCACGCAGGCCACCAGGTGCGGGTTCCCGACGTCCACCGCGACGCCGTCGTACGTGACGGCGCCGAGGCGTCCCGAGGTCGTCGGCCCGGTCGTGACCGTGCCCATGCCGACGGTGACCCGCCCGTCCTCACCGAGTTGCGCCCACCGCAGGCCCGCCCGGGTGGCGATCAAGGTCTGGGCCTCGTCCGTGAGCCCCTCCTCCGCCAGGTAGCGAGCGAACACCCGGAGGCCGTTGCCGCACATCTCCGCAATGGAGCCGTCGGCGTTGCGGTAGTCCATGAACCAGAGGTCGGGATCGAACCCCGATCCCTCGACCGCCCCGGCCTTCACGACACGCAGCACGCCGTCCGCACCGATGCCCGAGCGCCGGTCACAGAGGTAGGCGACCCGGGCCGGGGTCAGGTCCAGGGTCCCGTCGAGGTCGGGGAGGATGACGAAGTCGTTGCGGGTGCCGTGCCCTTTGGCGAACGACCAGGTCTCCATGGCGACCAGTCCACCGCACATCACGTCCAACTCACAAACCCTCCTCCTCACCAACCATCCAACTCACAGACGCTCTTCGACGAGGGCCATCAGGTCGGACGGCGCGGGGAGGTCGAGAGCCTCGACCCAGGTGATGCGCGGGTCCCTGCGCCACCAGCCGAGCTGCTTGCGGGCGAAGCGTCGAGTGCCGGCGGCCGTGTCCTTGCGCGCCTGCTCCTCGGTACAGCTCCCGTCGAGGTACGCGAGCACCTGCTGGTAGCCGAGCGCCCGCGACGCCGTACGACCCTCAGCAATGACACCGTCGTGTGCTACTGGGCCACGGACGACATGGCAAACGCGTTCCTCGACGACCTTGATGCGCTCTTTCAGTCCGACC
>JACRAA010000136.1 GCA_016213595.1 Actinomycetota bacterium
GGCGTCGTCCGCAACGCCACGAACATCGACGTGACCTGGATCGGTACGAACGCGGCGGACCTGTTCTCCGAGGCGCTCGGCGTTCCCGTCACGGTCCTCAACGACGCCGACGCCGCCGGGCTCGCCGAGATGGCGCTGGGCGCGGGCCGCCAGGCGGAGGGCGTGACACTCGTCGTGACGCTCGGCACCGGCATCGGCTCCGCCCTGTTCCTCAACGGCAGGCTCCTGCCGAACACGGAGTTCGGGCATCTGAGCATCAACGGGATCGACTGCTGCCCGTGGGCGTCCGCGGCGGCGCGCGTCCGCGAGGGACTGTCGTGGGCGCAGTGGATCTCACGCCTGCAGGACTACCTCGGGTACGCCGAGTTCCTCATCTGGCCCGACCTCATCATCATCGGGGGCGGCATCAGCCACGACGCCGAGCAGTTCCTGCCGCTGCTCCAGCTCGACGCCCCGGTCGTGCGGGCACAGCTCGAGAACGACGCGGGGATCATCGGCGCGGCCTGCGAAGCCCTTGCCGTGCAGCACTCCTGAGCTCCGCCGCCGGCAGGTGTTCGAAGAGATGAGGGCGGGGTACGGAAGTGTGAGGCCCTCTACGGGGGTCCGTCCAGAGACAGGAGCACCTCATGGCCGTGACGAGCTTCCAGGACCTGCCGTTGGCAGACACCGACCGCGAGTGGGACGCCGACGCAGCCGAGGACCGGGTACGTCGCTGGGCCAAGGCCGAGGACGGGCCGAACGAGAAGTACCGCGACGCGTTCGTCTGGTACGACGCCGAGAAGAAGGAGAAGTTCACCGCCTACAAGCTGCAGGTCGCGGACGTCATCGGCGGCAAGCTTGAGGTGGTACCGCGCGGCGTGATGGCTGCCGCTGCTGTCATGCAGGGGGCACGCGGTGGCGTGGACCTCCCCGATCGTGACCGCGACCGGGTCAAGAGCCATCTGGCCAAGTACTACCGCAAGTGGGGCGACAAGGCCCCCTGGGAGCGCGTCTGAGCCTCCTCCACGGCGGACGTGCCGGGTCCGCGAGGGCGTCGAATCCCTGTCGTCACAGGACCTTTTCCACAAGATCGGTTGCGGTGAGGTCGTGGGGCGCCGAGAATGTGCCCATGGCCCGCCCCCGCCGCCACACCCTGTACGCGACCCTGCTCGCGGCCCTCATGCTGGGCGCTTGTACGAGCACGCGTTCCCCCGTTCCCGCCACGTCTCCCCCTGCCTCGCCAGCTCAGCTGGCCAGTGCCAGTTCCACGTCGCCGGAGGACCAGGCGAAAGTGCTCGCGAAAGCAACCATCGAGAAGTACTGGGCGACCTACACTCAGTGCTTGGAAGATCCCAACGCTCAACCCACCTGCTTCGACGATGTGGCAATTGCTATCGAGCTTCAGAAACTGCAGAACACGCTCTCGGGGGCCAGACAAGTTGGTTCGAAAGCGTCCGGCGCGATAAACGTGGTGTCGATGGACCTCGTCACCGTCGATTTGACCAATCGGGTTAATGAGACACCACCCACAGTCCCCTACGTTGTCTACCGTGTGTGCCTCGACGTGAGCCAGTTTCAGGTGGTCGACAAGGACGGCAAGTCCCTGATTCCTCAAACACGAAAACCCCGAGCTTCTGCAAGTATGAGTGTGGCCAACTACAAACTGCCGGACCCATCGCAATGGCGGGTCGATTCCATGGGGACAGAGGCCATCGCATGTTGAGAGGCCTAGCGGCCCTGACACTGGTCCTGGCTCTAGCTCACGTCGGCGCGCCTGCCAACGCGGCTGAAGGATTGGTCTGCAAGGAATACAACTCCGTGGCGCAGTCGTGCGTCCTGTGGGTCTCCCCAGACGGGGATTCAACGGCCGGATCACCGCAATCATCAGGAGGCTCTAGTTCCCTCCTAACCACCATTGACGGCTTCCGCTGCCGCCCAGGGAGTGTGATGGCTCCTCAGCCACAGAAACGCGATCCCGTATGGGAGGGACACAGCGACGGGGCGATCTACAACTGCTACACGATCGGTACAGGTCAGACGAGTGTGCCGGCGGTGCTGTCGATCTGGCTCGCAGCCCCACCGGCTGCGCCGGATCTGGAGGCGCTCGCGCGCGCGGCCGTCTCGCAGATGGGACTCCAGGCGATCAGGATCGGCATCGTCCCGGAACCCCTGCCCGGCCGCGTCGGCATCATCGGGCTGCCCACGTGGATGTGGGTGGAGCAGCCCAGCGACAGCACCATGGGGCCGATCAGCCGTACCGCCACCGCCGGCGGGTACAGCGTCAGCGCCACGGCCCACGTGACTCACATCGAGTGGGCCATGGGCGACGGCTCCACGGTCACCTGCACGGGACCGGGCACCCGCTATGAGGACCGGTACGGCAAGACTGCGTCCCCGACGTGCGGCTACCGGTACAGCCGGCAGGGCACGTACACGGTGCGCGCGACCGCGTACTGGGACATCTCCTGGACCGGTCCCGGCCAGTCCGGCGCGCTCAGCCTCGACCTCGCCAGCACAGCCACCATCGTGATGGGCGAGATCCAGGTCCTCAGTCAGTGACCTCCCGGGTCAGCCGAACGCCCCGATCTCGATCTTCTTCATGGCCATCAGTCGACCGAAGGAACCTGGCCGGGACATGATCCGGTCCAGGTCGGCCGGGACGAGCTGCCAGCTGACGCCGAACTGGTCCGTGCACCAGCCGCACTGCTCGGCCTCGGGCACGTGGCTCAGCTGTTCCCAGTACCTGTCGAGCTCAGCCTGGTCGGCGCACGACACCATGAGCGAGACGCCGGGGCTGAACGAGAAGCCCTGTGACACCGGGGCTTCCATGGCGGCGAACCACTGGCCCAGCAGCTCGAAGTCGGCGAACTGGACAGAACCCGCCGCCGCCTCCTGCGTCTGCTGCTCGTAGCGCTGCATCACGCCGACCTTCCCGCCGAAGACGGAGGTGTAGAAGTCGATCGCCTCACCCACGCGGCCGCGCTGCGTCTCCGTGAACATCAGGTTGGGCATGATGAACGGGCGCTGCGTGCCGTCGGGCAGCAGGTACAGCTGCCAGTTCACGCCGTACCGGTCCTCGACCCATCCGTACCGCCCGCTGTAGGGGTACTCGCCCAGCGCCAGCCGCACCTGACCACCCTCCGCCAGGCCCTCCCACAGCGCGTCGAGCTCAGCTCGCTGGTCCGGAGGGAAGTTGACCATGAACGAGATCGACGGGTTCACGCTGACCTCGGGACCCGCGTTGATGCCCATGAAGCGGTAGCCGCGGATCTCGAACGCCACGGACAAGACGTCGCCGGCGAACTCCTTCTGGAACTCCAGGAGACCCTCTTCCGGATAGCGGGCGGTCTCGGCGACGTGCGTGTCGGGGAACACCCTCGAGTAGAACTCGGCGGCCTCCGCCGCCTTGTGGTCGAACCATAGGTTGGGCACGATCCGCTGCATCGCCGGCTTCCTCTCGGTCGTTCACCTCGCTCGTATCCGCGAAGCGTACGTTCGGGCGCGGCCCCTGAGAAGGCTGCGAAAGCCCTCTCGGCGCCACGATCAGCGCGAGAATGACGCCATGACCAACCCTGAACGGATCCCACCGGCGGCCGAGCGGGTCGGCGCCGGCAAGCGCATGGGGATCCTCACCAGCGGCGGTGACGCGCAGGGGATGAATGCCGCGGTCCGGGCGGTGGTGCGTACCGCGATGACGCTGGGCGCTGAGGTGTACGCGATCTACGAGGGCTACCAGGGCATGGTCGACGGGGGCGACGGCATCCGCAAGCTCGACTGGGAGGACGTCGGCAGCATCCTGCACCGCGGCGGTACGGTCATCGGCACCTTCCGCTCCAAGGACTTCCGCGAGCGGGCGGGCCGCAAGAGGGCAGCCGCCAACCTGCTGGCGCACGGCATCGACCGGCTCGTGGTCATCGGCGGGGACGGCTCCCTGTCCGGTCTCGACCAGTTCCGGGCCGAGTGGAGCGAGCTGCTCAGCGAGCTCGTCGCCGAGGGCGAGGTCACCCAGGAGACGGCCGAGGCTCATCCGGCGCTGATGTTCGCCGGGCTGGTGGGCTCCATCGACAACGACCTTGTCGGTACGGACATGACGATCGGTGCCGACACCGCGCTCCACCGGATCGTCGACGCCATCGACGCGCTCGCCAGCACCGCCGCGAGCCACCAGCGCAGCTTCGTGGTCGAGGTCATGGGCCGGCACTGCGGCTACCTGGCGCTGATGAGCGCGATCGCAGGCGGCTGCGACTACGTACTGATCCCCGAGCAGCCCCCCGCGGACGGCTGGGAGGAGCGGATGTGCGCGGCGCTGCGGCGTGGCCGGCAGGGGGGTCGGCGCGACTCGATGGTCGTCGTCGCGGAAGGGGCGCGCGACCAGCACGGGGAGCCCATCACCTCGGGCTACGTGCGGCAGGTCATCGAGGACAACCTCCACGAGGATGTACGCGTCACCATCCTCGGCCACGTCCAGCGCGGCGGCTCGCCCAGTGCGTACGACCGGTGGGCGTCGACCTGGCTGGGGTACGAGGCGGCCACCGAGGTCCTCACGGCGGTCCCCGGCACGGTCGGGCCAGTGCTGGGGTTCCGCGGCAACCGGGTGACGCGGGTCCCGCTCATCGAGGCGGTCGCCGACACCCGCCGGGTGCCGCAGCTGATCGAGTCCGGCGACTACGAGGGGGCGATGGACCTGCGCGGCGGCTCGTTCAAGGAGGCGTCGAGCATCCTCGCGGAGCTCGTCGAGCCGAGCCGGATCGACGCGCCGGAGCAGAGCAAGCGGATCGGGATCATGCACGCCGGCGGGCTGGCTCCAGGCATGAACGCCGCGGCGCGAGCGGCCGTACGGCTCGGCATCAGCCGTGGCATGAGGGTGTTCGGCATCCGCAACGGGTTCCCGGGCCTGCGCGACGGCGAGATCGACGAGCTCGGGTGGAGCGACGTCGAGAGCTGGCTGGCTGAGGGTGGGGCCGAGCTGGGCGTGCGTCGTACGGTCCCGTCAGTGGATGAGCTGTACCGGATCAGCCGCTCGCTCGAGGAGTCCCGCATCGACGCGTTGCTCATGATCGGCGGCTGGAGCGGCTACGAGGCGGCCGAGCTGCTGCACCGGGAGCGCGACCGGTTCCCCACGTTCGGGATGCCCATCGTGTGCGTACCTGCGTCACTGGACAACAACCTCCCCGGGTCGGAGCTCGCGATCGGCGCCGATACTGCCCTGAACGTGATCACCGAGGCGGTCGACCGGATCAAGACGTCCGGCAGCGCGGCCAGGCGCGCGTTCGTGGTGGAGACCATGGGCCGCTACTGCGGCTACCTGTCGCTCATGGGCGCGATGTCGACCGGTGCGGAGCGCGTCTACCTGCACGAGGAGGGCATCAGCCTCGAGGCGCTCGCCGCCGACGTGGAGTGGCTGCGGCAGAGCTTCGCCTCGGGTCGGAAGCTGTTCCTCGCGATCCGCAACGAGAACGCCAACCCGCTCTACACCACGGACTTCCTCGGGCGGCTGCTGGAGCAGGAGAGCCACGGCACGTACGACGTGCGGCAGAACATCCTCGGCCACATCCAGCAGGGCGGTGCGCCGACCCCGTTCGACCGGCTGCTCGCGGTGCGGCTGGTGTCGCGCGCGCTCGACCTGCTCGGTACGGAGCTGGATGCCGGCACCGCGAACAGCTACTACCTCGGCCTCGTACAGGCCAAGGTGTCCGCGGCGGGCATGGACCAGATGATGGCCGAGATGGACGTCCGACTCCACCGTCCGAAGCAGCAGTGGTGGCTGGCGCTGCGCCAGGTCCTCCGCGCGGTGGCCGACGAGCCGGCCTGAGCGGTTGAGGCGCTCCTCGCCACACCGTCGAGCTGTCTCAGAGGAGTAGCGGTGGCTCGGCCAGTGGTCGATATCGAACCGTGCCC
>JACRAA010000133.1 GCA_016213595.1 Actinomycetota bacterium
AGGTTGACCAGGTTGGACACCTCGGGACGGTTGACGGGGTCGTAGGTGATGTGGCGGTCCGAGTCGGTGACGGCCTTCTTGATGACCTTCGCGGTCTCGTCGGCCGTCATGCCGAGCTCGATGACGTTGCCCTTGGACTTGCTCATCTTGGAGCCGTCCATGCCGAGGATGATCGCGCCACCTTCGGACAGCAGAGCGTCCGGCGGCGGGAAGACGGGACGCGAAGGGTCCGCCCGTCCGTACCGCTCGTCGAAGCGCCGCGCGACGACGCGCGCCTGCTCGAGGTGGGGCAGCTGGTCCTTGCCGACCGGTACAAGGTTCGCCTTGCAGAACAGGATGTCGGCGGCCTGGTGCACCGGGTAGGTCAGCATGAGGCCCGACATCGGTCGGTCCCCGGTGTCGTCGAGCTCGGCCTTCACGGTCGGGTTGCGGCGGAGCTCGGCGTCGGTGACCAGGGACAGGAACGGAAGCATGAGCTGGTTGAGCGCAGGCACGGACGAGTGGGTGAAGATCGTGGTCCTGACGGGGTCGAGGCCCAGCGCCAGGTAGTCGGCGATCATCGAGTACACGCGCTCCCGGATCGGTCCCACGCCGTCCCTGTCGG
The DNA here is from genome assembly GCA_016213595.1 of Actinomycetota bacterium. Lineage (GTDB taxonomy): Bacteria > Actinomycetota > Actinomycetes > Propionibacteriales > Propionibacteriaceae > Fen-668. The sequence goes on from JACRAA010000133.1 coordinate 605, forward strand.
TGATGACCTGGTAGTCCGCGATGAGGATGAACGTGTCGACCCCGAGCCGCTGCACCTCGAGCCGGTTCTGCAGCGAACCGAGGAGGTGTCCGATGTGGAGGTTCCCCGTCGGACGGTCGCCCGTCATCACCCGGAAGCCCGAAGGATCCTTCTCGATCTGAGCCCGGATGTCGCGGCTGCGCTGTTGCGAGCGCGCCAGCGACGCGTCCGACGTGCTCTGCGCCAGCTCTTCGCCGGCATCCGAGGTGCGCTCGGTCATGGTGATGGATATTCCTTCCCGGAGACGGGTGGCAGGCTAACAGAGGGCCCGTCAGGAGGGACCGACACCGCCACGGGCTGCGATCCGGTTGACGATCTCCTTGTAGGCCGTCGGCCGCGTCACGTTGACGCCGAGCGGGTTGATGAGCTTGCCCGTGCCGTGGTAGTCGCTGGAGCCCGTACGGATCAGGCCGGTACGCGCCCCCAGCTCGGTGAGCAGCTCCCGCGACCTCGGGTCGTGGTCGGTGTGGTCCACCTCGATGCCTTCGAGACCGACTCGGGCCAGGGCCGAAAGCGCGTCGCCGGTGAGGACGTCCTTCGCGCCGGGACCCCAGGGGTGCGCGATCACGGCCAGGCCCTTGGCGCCGCGGATCAAGCGGATGGCGTCCTCGATCGGCGTCGCGTACCGCTCGACGTAGGCCGGCTTGCCGTCGCCCATGTACTTGTCGAACGCCTCGTTGCGGTTGGTCACGTAGCCCTTGGCGACCATCGCGTCGGCGATGTGCGGCCGCCCGAGCGACGGCGACAGGCCGCGGGAGGTGGCGACGTCCTCCTCGGTGAGCGGCAGGCCGAGCTCGGCGAGCCTCTCCAGGAACCCCTGGAGCCGGTTCACGCGGCTCGCACGCAGCGCAGCCAGCTCCGCGAGCAGGAACCTGTTCCACGGGTCGCAGCCGTAGCCGAGGAGGTGGACGGGGCGGTCCTTGTACCGCGTCGACATCTCCACACCGGGCAGGACGGTCAGCCCGATGCGGCGGCCGGCCTCACGCGCCTCGGTGATCCCGTCGAACGTGTCGTGGTCGCACAGCGCGATGACGTCCAGACCTGCCTCCTGGGCGGCGAAGACCAGCCGCGTCGGGCTGTCCGTACCGTCGGAGACGTTCGAGTGGACGTGCAGGTCGATGCGCATGGGCCATATTCAACCAAGTCCCGGCACGCCCGACGACGTCACCCCTTCACGAGCGACCGCAGCAGCCTCACGGCGACCGACAGCCGCCCGAGGTCGGCGCCCTCGCGGGCGAGGTTCTCGAGAAGCGGCCCGATCCGGTCGAGATCCGGACGGGGCCCGTCGAACGCTCCGGCCACCGCCTCGGCGCCCAGCGCCGCCTGTACCGCCAGCAGCTCGTCCAGGATGGCGGCCTGCGCCATCAGGGACCAGCGGTCCGTACGGGGAAGGGACTCCGCCGCCTCGAAGAACCGTCCCAGCTCCAGCCGACCCCGTAGCTCGAAGAAGCGTCTCGCCGTGTCGAGGAGGTCGTGGGAGCCCTTCGCCGCGATCGAGACGATGCCCGGGGCGAGGTGCGCGATCGGCTCCGCGGCGATGAGGCGGGCCAGGTCGGCTGAGAGCCCTTGGCCCATCAGCTCGTCACGGCGACGCGTCCAGGAGGCGACGAGCTCCGGGGTGGCCACGTGCTCGAGGTTGTCGAGCACCTCCCGGCTCGGTCCGGCGAACGTGTCGATGACGTGGACCACGTCGATCGGGGACCCGAACGTCTGCAGGACCCACCGCGTGCCGCGCTCCACGAGGTGGCGCATCGTCACCATGAGCTCGACGTAGGTCGCCGCGTCGGGTGACTGACGCCGCAGGCCCATCTCCAGGACCCCCACCCGGAAGATCGAGCGGGCGGCGAGCTGTGCCCGGATGATCTCGCAGGCGCTCGCGCCCGTGTCGGACGAGAGCCGGTGGTACGAGGAGATGCCCTGGCTGTTCACGAAGCGGTTCACCGCGACGGTCGTGACGATCTCGCGGCGCAGCGGGTGGTCGGGCATCAGGTCGCCGAACCGCTCCCGGAGCAGCCTCGGGAAGTACTGCACCAGCCGGTCCGCGAGGTACGGGTCGTCCGGGAGGTCGCTCGCGACGACGATGTCGGTGAGCCGGATCTTCGTCCAGGCCAGCAACGTCGCGAGCTCAGGGCTGCAAAGGCCCTCGCCGGCCGCGATCCTGCGCGTCATCTCCGTCGACGAGGGCATGCCCTCGAGCCGACGGTCCAGGTAGCCGTCGTCGGAGAGGACCCGCATCCAGTCCTCATGGATGGCGGTGAACCGGGGCGCCTGGTACCGCGCCATGGCGAGGGCGAGGTTCTGGTCGACGTTGTGAGCCAGCACGAGCGCGGCGACGTCGTCGGTCATCTCGGGCAGCAGCTCGTTGCGCTCCGCACCCGTGAGCCGACCCTGCGCCTCCGCCTCGGCCAGCAGGATCTTGATGTTGACCTCGTGGTCGCTCGTGTCGACGCCGGCCGAGTTGTCGATGAAGTCGGTGTTGATCCTGCCGCCGGCACGCGAGTACTCGACCCTCGCCGCCTGGGTCCACCCCAGGTTCCCGCCCTCACCGGCGCAGCGTGCCCGCACCTGGGGGGCGTCGACCCGTACGGCGTCGTTCGACCGGTCGCCCACGTCGGCCTGGGTCTCGCTGGTCGCCTTCACGTACGTGCCGATGCCGCCGTTCCACAGCAGGTCGACGGGCGCCTGCAGGATCGCGTGGATGTACTCCGCGGGCGACAGCGCCTCGACGTCCTCCGGCATGCCGAGGGCCGCTCTCGCCTCCGGGGTGACCGGGATCGACTTGAGCGTCCTCGCGTACACGCCTCCCCCGGCGGAGATGACGTCCTCGTGGTAGTCGGCCCATGACGAGCGCGGCAGTGCGTACATGCGCTCGCGCTCCGCGAAGCTCCGCTCCGGGTCGGGGTGCGGGTCGATGAAGACGTGACGATGGTCGAACGCGGCGACGAGCTTCAGGTGCCGGCTGAGCAGCATGCCGTTGCCGAACACGTCCCCGGACATGTCGCCGATGCCGACGCACGTGAAGTCGTCGGATTCCGGGTCGACGCCCATCTCGAGGAAGTGGCGCTTCACCGACTCCCATGCTCCGCGCGCCGTGATGCCCATCGCCTTGTGGTCGTAGCCGTTGGTGCCTCCGGAGGCGAACGCGTCGCCGAGCCAGAAGCCGTACGAGCCCGCGACGTCGTTGGCGATGTCGCTGAACGTCGCCGTGCCCTTGTCGGCGGCGACGACCAGGTAGGTGTCGTCGTCGTCATGGCGCACGACGTCCTTGGGCGGTACGACGTCGCCGCC
>JACRAA010000021.1 GCA_016213595.1 Actinomycetota bacterium
AGCCACGTCGCGAGCTCGGTGTCGCGCACGACCTCGCCCGGCGCGAGCGTGCCGTCGACGATCGCGTCCCGCAGCCGGTCGTGGACGGAGTCGCGCAGCAGCTCGGTCCGCAGGGGAGCGGCGATCGAAGGGACGGGCATGCAATATATTGCACATCGCCGCGCCCGTCCGTCAAGGTAGTCCAGTGGGATTTGGTCGTCCGCGGGCTAGAACGACGACAAGATCTCACTGGACTACCAGGGCCTGGGGCCCCGGGAACAACCAGACTGGTTGAGCGTTGAACCAGTCATGAAGAAGATCGGTTTCCTCAACTTCGGCCACTGGACGGACTCGCCGCAGTCCGCGGTGCGGTCCGCCTCCGACACGCTGCTGCAGTCGATCGACCTCGCGGTCGCGGCCGAGGAGCTCGGCGCCGACGGTGCGTACTTCCGCGTGCACCACTTCGCCCGCCAGCTCGCCTCCCCGTTCCCGCTCCTGGCCGCCGTCGGCGCACGCACGAGCCGGATCGAGATCGGCACCGGCGTGATCGACATGCGCTACGAGAACCCGCTCTACATGGCCGAGGACGCCGGCGCCGCCGACCTCATCTCCGGCGGCAGGCTCCAGCTCGGCATCAGCCGGGGATCACCGGAGCAGGTCGTCGACGGGTGGCGCTACTTCGGCTACGCGCCCGTCGAGGGCGAGGACCAGGCCGACATGGCCCGCCGCCACACCGAGGTCTTCCTCCAGGTGCTCGAGGGCGAGGGCTTCGCCGAGCCCAACCCGCGCCCGATGTTCCCCAACCCGCCCGGCCCGCTCCGCATCGAGCCGCACACGCCCGGACTGCGCGACCGCATCTGGTGGGGCGCTGCGTCCGACGCGACCGCGCGGTGGACCGCCGAGAAGGGCATGCACCTGATGTCGTCGACCCTCAAGGCCGACGAGACCGGTGAGCCGTTCCGCGTCCAGCAGCGCAAGCAGATCGAGGTCTACCGCGAGGCGTGGAAGGCCGCCGGCCACGAGGGCGAGCCGCGCGTCTCGGTCAGTCGGTCGATCATGCCGATCACGACCGACCTCGACCGGATGTACTTCGGGCGCGAGGGCACCAGCCAGGACCAGTTCGGCCAGATCGAGGCCAACCTGCGCGCCGTCTTCGGCAAGACCTACGCCGCCGAGCCGGAGATCCTCGTCAAGGAGCTCGCCGACGACGAGGCCGTCGCCGCCGCCGACACCCTGCTGCTCACCGTGCCCAACCAGCTCGGCGTGGACTACAACGCCCACCTGCTCGAGACGGTGCTGACGCAGGTCGCGCCGGACCTCGGCTGGCGCTGACGCACGGTCAGGGGGCGGCCGCCCGCAGCTTCTCGAGCAGCGGGCCGGCCGCCTCGGTGATGAACCGGTCCTGGCCCTCGTCGCCGATCTGCACCAGCGCGACGTCGGTGAACCCCGCCCCCCAGTAGGCCGAGACCGCCTCGACGATCGCGTCGAGGTCCGGTCCGCACGGGATCGACTCGGCGACGTCCTCCGGTCGGACGTACGTCGTCGCGCCGGCGAAGCCTGCCGGCGTCGGCAGGTCGGCGTTGACCGACCAGCCGCCGCCGAACCAACGGAACTGCTCGTGCGCCCGTGCGATCGCCTTCTCCTCGTCGGGATCCCAGCAGATCGGGATCTGACCGATCGCCCGGGCATCTCGCCCGATCCGGGGAGCGCCGTCGACGTCGTTCCAGGTCTCGACGATCTCGGCCTTCGGCTCGACCGCGACGAGGTGGTCGGCCAGGGGCGCGAAGCGCTGTATCGCATGTTCGCCGGCGACCGCGACGCCGATGTCGACGCCCTGCTCGGGCAGGTCCCAGATCCGCGCGGAGTCGACCTGGAAGAAGTCACCGCGGTGGTCGACGAGGTCGCCGGTGTGCAGCGAGCGGATCACGTCGATCGCCTCTTCAAGCATGTCCTGGCGCTCGACAAAGGACGGCCAGCCCTCGCCGACCACGTGCTCGTTGAGGCTCTCGCCGCTGCCGAGGCCCAGGGTGAACCGCCCCTCGGCCAGGATCTGCAGCGTCGCGGCCTTCTGGGCCACGACGGCCGGGTGGTAGCGCAGCGTCGGGCAGGTCACGTAGGTCATCAGGTCGACCCGTTCGGTCGCGTGGGCCACGGCCCCGAGGGTCGTCCACGCATAGGGCGCGTGCCCCTGCTCGGTGAGCCAGGGGGAGAAGTGGTCGCTCATCACCTCGAAGTCGAAGCCGGCCCGCTCCGCCGCGACGGCGTACGCCACCAGCTCCCGCGGGCCGCTCTGCTCGGTCATCAACGTGTACCCGAAACGCGTCATGATTCGACCGTAGCCAGCGCGGCGGGGCGAGCCACCACCCGGGCAGGTGAGCCCCCGTCAGGGGGGCGGTGCAAGTCTGGGGATCATGGACAGCAACGAAGGTGGACAGGTCTCCGAGCTCGCCCCCGAGGGCGACGAGCCGGACGACATCAGTGCCGGCGACTCGGTCGCCGGGCAGCCCGACCAGGAGTCGGGAGACGTGCAGGAGGGCGCGCAGGGCCCCAACGCGATCCCCGAGGACCCGACCGGCGAGCACCCCCACAAGCCCTGACGCGGTAGAACACTGGTCATGAGCAGACCTGTGATCGTGGTGGTGGGTGCCGGTCCCGGCGTGAGCGGGTCGGTGGCCCGACGCTTCGCGGGCGAGGGGTACGACGTCGCGCTGCTCGGCGCCGACCAGCAGGCGCTCGACGACCTCGTGCCCGACCTCGAGGCGCGGGGCGCCACCGTCGGCCACACCGTCGCCGACGTGACCGACGAGCAGGCCGCACGCGACGCCGTACGACGCTTCGGTGAGCACACCGGCCACATCGACGTCCTGCACTTCAACCCCAGCGCGTTCCGCGAGAAGGACCCGCTGTCGCTGACGGTTCCGGAGCTGCTCGAGGACGTCGCCCTCGGGGTCGGCGCCCTGCTGACCGTGGTCCAGGCGGCGCGGCCCTACCTGTCGTCGGGCGGGCGGATCAGCGTCACCGGCAGCATGGCCGCGGACGACCCGTGGGAGGGCGCAGCCTCGCTCGGCGTGCAGAAGGCCGGCGTGCGCAACCTGGTGCACAGCCTCGACAAGACCCTCGCGCCCGACGGGATCCGCGCGGTGTCGGTCACCGTGCGCGGGACCCTGTCGCACGACGGAGCCTTCACCCCCGACCGGGTCGCCGAGGCGCTGTGGGCCGCGGTCACGACCGACGAGTCCCAGTGGCGCAGCGAGGTGCCGTACTCCGGCTGAGGGTCAGGCGCCGCCGAAGCCGCTGATCAGGAACCAGGAGACCAGGACGCCGACGAGGGCGGCCAGCAGTCCCCACCAGATGCCGGTGCGGACGCGCCGGCCGGTCGAGTCGCCCTCGCGCGCCAGCGCCGGCAGCCCGACGGTCAGCGCGGCTCCGGTCACGGCCATCGCGAGGAGCTGGACCGGGATGATCCAGTTCTCCGTGGTGCGCCCGTCGAGCAGGAACGCCGCCACCGGCAGGCTGAGCATGCCGGTCGCGAGCAGGAGGACGCCGCCGACGACACGCTGGGCTGCAGGAGTCACGGCGTCACGGTAGTGGCGTCTGGAGCGGTGGCCCAGCCACATTCTGCTTCTCGCGACTGTGGTCCAGACACCGCCGGTTGGCGTGTCTGCTCGCGACGCGCCGGCGTGCGGTGGCCCACCTACCGTCCGGCACTCGGAAATGTGGGTGGACCACCGCTCGGCATGACCGCTCGCGAGGGAGCTCAGGCCCCCTTGGCCACCAGCGTCAGCACGTCGTACGTCGCCACCGGCTCGCCGTCGCCGTTGACGACCAGCGCGTCCCAGCGCACCTCGCCGTAGTCGGCGGTCGCGCGCGGCGTCATCTGCTTGACCGTCAGCGTCACCTGGATCGCGTCACCGGCCTTGACGGGGGTGAGGAAGCGCAGGTTGTCGACGCCGAAGTTGGCGAGCACCGGGCCCGGCGCCGGGTCGACGAAGAGGCCGGCGGCCATCGACACGATCAGGTAGCCGTGGGCCACGATCCCGCCGAAGAGCGGGTTCTGCGCGGCGGCCTCGGGGTCGGTGTGTGCA
>JACRAA010000138.1 GCA_016213595.1 Actinomycetota bacterium
CCGCGCGTGTCGTGGCCTTTCGAGGATGGGGTAGGGCGTCTCAGACGATCGTCTGCTCGTACGGGTCCCAGCCCTCGGGGAGCATGGGGACCGGGTCGACGGTGCTCGTGATCGCGACGGCCTCGTGGGTCCTGATCGACTCGGCCATCGACGCCATGACGTCGAGGACGTGGAAGCCGACGGCGCCTGAGGCGATCGGCGTCCCCCCGTTCCGGATGCACCGCGCCATGTCGACGACGCCTGCTCCCCGGCCGAAGCGCTCCTCCTCGCCGGCGACCTCCGTCCACACGGGCTCCGCCTCGATGCCGTCGCGGCCCACCTTCGGGGTGATCCTCACCGTGCCGCCGAAGCGGTTCGGGTCCGGTACGGACAGGGTCGCCTCCGTACCCATCACCTCGAACTGGATCCGGCTCAGCGGCGAGTCGAAGCTGATGAGGCTCTGGGAGACAGCGCCGTCGGCGAACTGCGCGATCGCACTGACATGGGTGGGCACACTCACGCCGAACTCGGCGCCCGCCCGCGGACCGCTCCCGATCGTACGGGTCGCATGTCCCGTCGAGCCGACGGCCGCGACGTGCGAGAACGAGCCGAAGAGGTGGACGAGAGCGGTCAGGTAGTACGGGCCGATGTCGAAGAGCGGGCCGGCGCCGGTCGCGAAGAGGAACTCCGGGTTCGGGTGGAACAGGTCGGGACCTGGGTACTGGATCGCGGTCTGGGCGGACAGCGGGGTTCCGATGTCCCCACGGGCGATGACCCGGCGGGCCATCTGGAGCCCGGGGCCGTAGCCGGTGTCGGGTGCCACGCCCACGAGCAGGCCCGCGTGCTCCGCCGCGTACAGCAGCGCCCTCGCCGTCTCCCGCCTCGTGGTGAGCGGCTTCTCCGACCACACGTGCTTGCCCGCCCCGATCGCCGCCATCGACACCTCGGCGTGAGACTGGGGGATGGTGATGTTGACGATCAGCTCGACGTCCGGATGCCCGAGCACGTCGTCGGGTGTCCCCCACTCGACGTCGTACCCGTCGGCCTTGGCGCGGGCCCGGTCCGGGTCGATGTCCCCGATGACGATGACGCGGACGTCGGGGCACTTCACGAGGTTGCCCAGGTAGGCCTCGCTGATCATCCCCGCACCGATGATGCCGACTCCGACCGGCCCGGAGCGACGGGTCTCCACCGGTGCAGGCGCTGTCGTGCGCCCTTTCACCGCGACGCGCCCGCGGCGTGGGCGCGCAGTGCCGTCAAAGCGATCCGGTGCTCGGTCGGGGAGTCCACCCCGGACAGCGCGACGACGCCGACGAGCGCACCTCCCACGAGCAGGGGCAGCGCGCCCCCGGACGGGAAGTACCGCTTCGACGAGAGCCCGAAGGCGGTCCAGAAGCCGGTCAGGTCGCCGTCGCGCACGAACTTCTGGGACACCGCCATCGACGACTCCCCGAAGTGGCTCACGACGTTGCTCTTGCGCTCCACCCACAGGTCGAGGTCGGCGCTGCTGCCCGGGAGCCCCACGTGGAACACGCGCTGCTCGCCCAGACGGATGCTGATCGTCACCGTGAGCCCCTCCGCACGGCAGGCCTCGACGATGGCGCAGCCCAGGAGCCACGCGTCGTCGTGGTCGAACCGTTCGAAGCTCGGGATGTCCTCGTTCATGTGCGCCTTTCATGGCCGATCGGCGACCGTCGCGGCCGCCGGCTCCTGGAACTTACGCGTTAAAGTAGAGGTGGTGTCGGCCTCTGTCAATCGACAGTCATGCGGCCTTCTGGCGACGGCCACCTCCATTCACTGGCGCTGAGCGCGTCGTCGTGCCATATGTGCGTCAGCGGGCCGGAATCTGCCACTGAGTGGATGCGGCACGTCCGATCGGCAGGGCAGAGAGGCGTCCGGGACCCCTTTCCGGAAAACCAGACCCCCGGTGAGACACCCCCCGCCCGAGGCATCCGCACGACACGATGGGCGGCACCGACCAGAGAGGACCAGGACATGGACGCGCAGTTCCCGAGGGTGTACGAGAGCCCCACCGAGCTGGTCGGACGTACGCCTCTGCTCCGGCTCGGGAAGCTGTTCCCGGACGCGACGGTCCTCGGCAAGCTGGAGTCTTTCAACCCGGCGGGCAGCGTGAAGGACCGTACAGCCCTGTCGATCGTCCGCGCCGCCGAGGCCGACGGCCGCCTTCAGCCGGGCGGCACGATCCTCGAGGCGACGAGCGGGAACACGGGGATCGCGCTGGCCTGGATCGGCGCCGCGCTCGGCTACAAGGTCGTCATCTGCATGCCCGACGACGTGTCGACCGAGCGCCGCGCCCTCCTGCGCGCCCTCGGAGCCGAGCTCGTCCTGACCCCGGGCGCGGACGCCATGGCCGGTGCGAACCAGGAGGCAGGCAGGATCCTCGAGCGCACGCCCGGCGCGTTCCTCTCGGGACAGGGCGGCAACGCGGCCAACCCGAGCGTCCACCGCGAGACGACCGGCCCCGAGATCTGGGAGGACACCGGCGGAAAGGTCGACGTGCTCGTCTCGACCGTCGGCACCGGTGGGACCATCACCGGGGCCGGCTCGTACCTGCGCTCCAAGAACCCTGACCTCACGATCTATGCTGTCGAGCCGGCCGAGGCGCCCGTCCTCAGCGGGGGCCAGTTCAGGCCGCACAAGATCCAGGGCATCATCGGTGGCAACGGCTTCCCGCCCGTCCTGGACACGGCGCTGTACGACGAGGTCATCTCCATCCCCAGCGACGAGGCGATCGCCACCTCGCGCGAGCTGATCCGCGTCGAGGGGCTCCTCGCCGGGGTGTCCGCAGGTGCCAACCTGGCAGCCGCCCGCATCGTGGCCGCACGACCGGAGCACGCGGGCCAGACGATCGTCACGTTCCTCTGCGACACGGCCGAGCGGTACGTGTCGAGCGAGCTCTTCGACCACGTCCGGGAGACCACCTGACACGTCGCGTCAACGTGCCACTTCCCGCACGGACTCGGTGATCCGGCCAGCCTTCCCGGCACGCACCGGTCTCGCCGGAACTACCGACGCATCGCTGTAACAGAACCGATGGCAGTATGTGCGACATTCACACTGAGAAAGGACGCTGATGAAGCGACTCCTCGCCTTGGCGACAGCCGCCTCTGCGGTGGCACTGGCACTCTCCGGCTGCGCGAACTACTCCAGCCCCGCCGCCTCCTCGTCCTCCGGCTCGGCGAGTGCTGGCGGACCTGCGCTGGTCGCCGCGGGCAAGCTGACCGTCTGCACCCACCTCGCGTACAAGCCGTTCCAGTACAAGAGCGACTCGAACAAGATCGTCGGCTTCGACGTCGACCTGATGGACCTCGTGGCGAAGAAGCTCGGAGTGACCCAGGAGATCGTCGACATCGAGTTCGGCCAGATCACGTCCGGGGCGGTCTTCGCGGCCAAGAAGTGCGACGCGGGCGCGGCGGCGATCACCATCACCGACAAGCGCAAGGAAGCGACCAGCTTCTCCGACCCGTACTTCACCGCAACCCAGGCGCTGCTGGTCAAGAGCGGCTCGACGGTCAAGGACCTTCCCGACCTCAAGGGCAAGACGCTCGGGGTGCAGACCGACACCACCGGTCAGGACTACGCGAACAAGTACAAGGACCAGTACGGCTACACCGTGAAGGTCTTCGACGACATGCCCAGCGGCGCGAACGCGGTTCTCGCGGGCACGGTCGACGCGGACATCAACGACAACGGTGTGGTGTACGACTACGCCAAGGACAACCCGACGACCACGGTCGTCAAGGAGTTCAACACCGGCGAGCACTACGGCTTCAACATGGGCAAGGACAACACCGCGCTCCAGACGACGATCAACAGCGTGCTCACGACGGCGAAGTCCGACGGCACGTACAACACGATCTACAAGAAGTGGTTCGGGGTCGACGCCCCCAAGTGATTCACTGAGCCGCTGGCCGCTCACCCGATACGGTGGGCGGCCAGTGGCACGAAGGAGTCAAGATGTCCGCCATCACGGCCGAGGGTGTCCGACCGAAGAGGAAGCTCTCGGCTCGCAAGAGGGGCCAGCGGGTCCGGATCGTGCAGTACGCGGTCCTCGCGCTGCTCGTCCTGCTCGCGATCCTGTTCGTCGACGGACGCCAGGTGTCGCAGGTGTTCTTCCGCTCGGACATGGTGCGCCGGACGATCTCGACCAACCTTCCCCTGGCCTTCCTCAACACCATCGCCTACACCGGCGGCGCGTTCGTCGTCGGCCTCGCAGGCGGCACCGTGCTGGCTCTCATGAAGCTGTCGCACGTCGGCCCGTACCGCTGGCTCGCGACGATCTACACCGAGTTCTTCCGCGGCGTGCCGGCGCTGATCGTCCTGCTGACGTTCGGCCTGCTTCCCCTGGCGCTGCCCGGCCTCAAGATCCCGCTCGACCCCTACGGGACGGTGTGGGTCGGCCTCGGCATGGTGTCGGCCGCGTACATGTCGGAGACCATCCGCGCAGGGATCCAGGCCGTGCCGAAGGGACAGATCGAAGCCGCCCGGTCGCTGGGCATGTCCAGCGGGCTCGCGACGCGGCGCATCGTGCTGCCGCAGGCGTTCCGCATCGTCACTCCCCCGCTCACCAACGAGCTCGTGCTGCTCACCAAGGACAGCTCGCTCGTGTACGTCCTGGGGCTGACCGCCCAGGGCTACGACCTCACGAAGTACGGCAAGGATCTGTCGAACACGTACGCGAACGTGACACCCCTGGTCATCGCGGGGCTGTCGTACCTGGTCATCACCCTTCCGCTGACCTTCCTGGTCCGGAAGATGGAAGCCCGTCAGGCGAGGTCGAAATGAGCGCTGAGTCCACCACTGCGGTCAAGATCCCCACAGGCAACCGCGAGGACGAGATCCAGGTCTACGACCTGCACAAGTCGTTCGGCGACCTCGAGGTCCTGACAGGCATCGACCTCGTGGTCCGCCGGGGCGAGGTCGTCTGCGTGATCGGGCCGTCGGGCTCCGGCAAGTCCACCCTCCTGCGCTGCGTCAACCTGCTGGAGAAGCCGACCAAGGGCCGGATCTTCATCCTCAACGAGGAGATCACGGACCCGGACGCTGACGTCGACCGGCTGCGTACCCAGATGGGCATGGTCTTCCAGTCGTTCAACCTGTTCCCCCACCTCACGGCGCTGCAGAACTGCACCGTCGCCCTCACCGAGGTCCTCAAGAAGTCGCCGGCCGATGCGAAGGCCATCGCCATGGAGAACCTCCACAAAGTGGGTCTCGGCGACCGGGCGGACTCGTACCCGCTCAAGCTCTCCGGCGGTCAGCAGCAGCGCGTCGCCATCGCAAGGGCCCTGTCGATGGACCCCGAGCTCATGCTGTTCGACGAGCCGACGTCGGCGCTCGACCCTGAGCTCGTCGGCGACGTGCTGTCCGTGATGCGCGACCTTGCCGCGGGCGGCATGACGATGATGGTGGTCACCCACGAGATGGCGTTCGCGCGCGAGGTCGCGGACCGCGTGATCTTCATGGACGGTGGCGTCATCGTCGAGCAGGGCCCGCCTGCCGAGGTCATCGGGAACCCGAAGGAGGAGAGGACCCGTACTTTCCTGCGACGCGTTCTCGACCCGACCCACCTGCCGGCACCGGAGGACGAGGTCACCGGAGGCAGCCCTAGCCGCGGTTGAGCGTCCGGGCCGCCTCCGCCGTCGCCGTTACGACCTCGGGAAGCGGTTGGGACCAGTTGTCCCGCGCCCACTCCGCAACGGCCACCCGCCAGACGGCGAGGGCCGACTCGGCTGCTAGCTGTGCCTCCAGCCGGGGAACCCCTGCGGCCGCGAGCCCCCCGGAGAGCGCCTCTGAGGTCTGGCGCTGTCGTACGAGCTCGCGCCCTGCGAGGGCGGGCACCGATGGGATGACCATGGCGCTGAGGCGAGCGCGCTCCGGCTCCTCGGAGGCGTATGTGGCCAGCCGATGGACGGCGACCAGGGCGGCGTCGAGGGGAGACTGGCCTGTCCGTGACGCGTCCTCCACCACGCCGGCCAGGACTACGAGCAGCTCGCGGTTGTCCGGGAACACAGCGTCGGCCTTGTCCGGGAAGTAGCGGTAGAAGGTGCGCTCGGTGACACCTGCCGCCGCTGCAATCTCCGCGACCGTCGTCGCCTCGTACCCCTTCTCGGCGCTGAGGACGAGCGCGGCGCGAGCGAGGCGCCCTCCTGCGTTCGGCTCCCAGCGACCCATGCCGTCATTCTAGGTGATGACAGACTCTGACATGCGAGGTAATGTGATGTCAGAATCTGACATCAGAGAGGTATCACTCATGAAGGTTTTCGTCACCGGCGCATCGGGCTGGGTCGCCTCCGCCGTCATCCCCGAGCTCCTCGCAGCCGGCCAGACGGTGAGTGGGCTGGCCCGCTCGGACGCCTCGGCCGCGGAGGTCGAGAGGCGCGGTGCGCTGGCCGTCCGCGGCTCTTTGGGGGACGTGGAGGACATTGCCGAGGCGGCAGCGGCGGCCGATGCTGTCGTGCACCTGGCGTTCCCTCACGAGAACATGAACGACATCGTGGCGGCGGCCGCCATAGAACGGGTTGCGATCGAGGCCCTCGTGGCGGCGCTGGCCGGCTCCGGGAAGCCGCTCATCGCCGCGTCAGGGACGCCCACCACGCCGGGTCGCCCGAGCACCGAGGACGACTCGATGATCTCCGAGGGTCCGACGGCCGCGCGTGGCGCGAACGAGCTGCTTCTGCGGCGGGCCGCCGACAGGGGCGTGAG
>JACRAA010000022.1 GCA_016213595.1 Actinomycetota bacterium
CGTGGGGGCGAGGAGCCGTAGGTTGGGGTGGGCCTCAGCTGACGAGCACGTGGATGTGGTCGTAGTGGTTGGCCGTGATGCTGCCGCGGTCGGGCATCGCCCGCCAGCCCTCGGACGCCCGCTGCGTGGTCCAGATCTGCTGCTGGTAGATGAGCTCGACGATGCCGAGCTTGCTGGAGTTCGCCTGCAGCCACGCCACGATCTGCTGACCCCGCGCCCCGGACGTCATGACGTCCAGCGCCTGGCCGCTCGCGTGCTCGCTGCCGTCACCGCGGATGCCGCCGTACGTCGTGATGTCGGGGAAGGTCGTGCAGACCGCACGGTGCACGAGGATCGCGTTCGGCACGAGGCCGGACTCGACCGCGGAGCCTGACGCGCAGGCGGGGTACGAACCGGAGGCCGAGGTGGGCCGAGCACTGCTCGTAGCAGCCGTGGCCTTCGCCGCGGGCGTCGGAGCCGTGGTCCCGAGGAGGGAGCTCTTCACGTACCCGCTCACCGAGCCCGCCGTCACGGGCTCCCAGCCGTTCGTGGCGCCCGCGCTGGCCTTGACCTGAGCGCCCGGTGCGAGCGTCGCGACCACGTTGGCGGTCAGCGACGGCTGGTCTCGCACGTTCGCGGTTGCCAGGACGAAGTAGATGCCTCCGGCGGCACTGGCAGTCGGGGAGGCATCCGCCGTGGCGTCGGCGCCGTCGGCAGCCGACGGGCTCGCCGAAGCGGCCTCCGCCAGCGCCTCGCGGTCGATGTCGCCTCGGCTCAGCGTCTCGACCTCGCGGGTGGCGCTGGGAGTCCCGGCAACGGGTGCCGCGGTCACGCTCTGGCCGAAGGGGGCAGAGGCCGACAGGACGAGGCCGGCGCAGACCGCCGCGGCGGCGGCAGCCAGTGTCGTGGTCCACACCCGCGGGCGTTTGAGGACGGACGCGGCGGACGACAGGGCGTGCTTCGCCTCCGGCTGCTCGTCGGTATGACCCCGGGTCGTACCCGCACTGCGCCGTGCCTGACCTACCACCATGGAACTCCAACCACGAGACGACCCGACCGACGCCGATGAACGGACACCAAGCCGATGAATGAACCCAAGCTTCCCAAACCCTGAGACTTTCTCAGTTTAAACTCAGGAACACGGGGGTAGTCAAGTGGGGCGGATGACGTATCTCGTCACGTTTGACCCTAGAATCCCTATTCGGCCCGCTGTGAACCGGCCGACGACATGTTGTCGCCCAGAGGGGAACACGTCATGAGCTGTCTCAGGTTTCTGCGGGGCTACGCCCTCGCAGTTGCTGTGTCGGCTCTGCTCCTCTTCTCCTTGGGCCTCCCGGCGCACGCGAACGCCGACCTTCCCCAGGCGCCCGGTCCGCAGCCCACCCTGACCGTCGCCGCGCAGGCCCAAGGGGGGCAGCTCGTCATCAGCGGCTCCCTCACCGTCGGCGGCCTGCCCGTCCCCAAGGCGAACATCTCCCTCGCCGTCGACGGTCACCCCGTGGGCAAGACGAGCACCGGAGCCGACGGCACGTACTCGGCCTCCACGAAGCTTCCGGACCCCGGCACGCACGCCGTCACGGCCTCGTTCTCCGGAGACAAGTCCCTCGGAGGGGCTGACGCGACGACGAGCGTGACGGTCGCCGCCCCGCCGCCTCCCGCACCGTCCACGACGGCGCCTCCGCCCAAGCCACCCACCACGACAGCGGCTCCCACGACCGTCATCTCGGCGGCACTCAGCCCGAACCCCGTCGCGGCGGGAGGAGTCCTCGGAGTCACGGGCACAGTCACCTCCGGCGGTGCGCCAGTGGACCTCTCGAGCCTGACCGTCGCCTGCGACTTCGGTGGCCAGTCAGCGCTGGCCGTCACCGACCCGGCCGGCAGCTTCTCGGTGAACCTCTCCCTGCCCCCCACGGGTCAGCCCCCCACCTTGACCGTGACGATCAGCTTCGCCGGCGACGCGCGCTTCCCGGCGGCGAAGATCTCGCTGCAGGCCGGGGTCACCGCGGCCGCCCCGGCGACCTCGGCGCCTCCCCCGTCCATCGCGTCCTCTGCGCCCGCGACGGCATCGGTCTCCCCGAGCATCTCCGCGCTGGCTCCCCCAGCGACGGCCCATCGAGGTGACTCTGCCCCCGCCACGACGTTCGGCATCGTGTTCGGGATCGTGGGCGGCACCTCGCTCGCCGCGCTGGGCGTGCTGTGGGTGCTCGCTCGCCGGCGGCACACGCTCCTCCCCGGCGAGCGGCGGGGCTTCGGCAGCGACTTCGGCCATACGGAGAGGTCGGCGTGAACGGGAGGCTCAGCCCCGTACGGCATGATGTGACCCGTGACTGACTGCGGCCCCCTCGAGGTGCTCGGGAGGACCCGCCTCATCGCCTCGTTCCCCACGGGCGTGACCTCGCGAACCGTCGCGACGGCCACCGTGCTCGTCGAGGAGGGGTTCGCCGCGCTCACCGTCGACCTCCACGACCTGGAGCTCGTGCAGCGCCTCGCCACGGTCCTCGGTGGACGTGCGGAGCTGGGCGTCCACGGCATCCGGACGGTCGACGACCTCGACAGGGCACGGGATGCGGGCGCGACGTACGGACTGGCGCCGATCGGTACGGCCGAGCTGGCCGACGCGGCCGCAGAACGGAGGCTCGCGCTCTTCGTCGGCGCGCTGACCCCCGCCGAGATCGCCGCCGCTGCCGCTCTCGGCGCTGCAGGCGTCCTCGTGCATCCTGCAGAGGTGCTCGGCACGAACTACGCGCCCCACGCGGTCGCAGCCGCGGGCAC
>JACRAA010000134.1 GCA_016213595.1 Actinomycetota bacterium
CCTCCGTCTGGTCAGCCTCCGGCTCGAGCGCCTCCGTCTCGGCCGGCGGGGTCCTCTGGGCGTCGACGTGGTCTCCGCCGGCGACCGTCAGGGGCTCGATGACCTCGTCGATGCTGCTGTGCGCGGCGGGCTCCCAGCTCGAGCGCCACTCCTCGATGAAGTCGTCGTCATCGTCGATCGCGCCGTACAGGCGATCCTGTCCGTAGCCGATGTTGCTCACTGATGACTCCTCACGCTGGACGGGCGCGCAGCGCCCCGACCAGCCTATGGAGCCCGGCGCGCCCCTGTCACGCAAAGGGATGAACTCGACGGGCGCGTCGCCACGGGCGGCCCCTTCAGTCCTCGAGCATCCGCGAACCCAGCCACTCAGCCGGGACGCCCAGCCCCTCGACAAGCGCCAACGCCTCGGGCCGCAGCTCTGCGCACAGCCGGTTGAGCGTCTTCGTCAGCGACTTCGAGCGGGCCTGCGTCATGAAGCCGTGCTCGATGAACCAGGCACGGTCGCCTTCGAGGTTGTCGATCACGTACAGGTCGCACAGCGTGTTGAGGACACGCTTCGCCGCGGGGTCCTCGCAGGCCTCGATGCCCGCGACGAACGACCCCAGGACGAGCCGGTCGGTGTGCACCCGGGCCAGCGTCAGCAGGTGGTCCTGCAGCTCGTTGACCGCCGCGAACCGCTGCGCCTTCTCGACGCGCATGGCCGCCTGGTACCGGCGTGCCAGCGACTCCAGGACATGGCGCTCGCGCTCGTCGAACATCAGCACCTGCCAGCCGCGGTCCAGGATGCTCGCCTCGTTGCTCACCCGCCGTGCCCGCGCCACCAGCGCGTCGACCGTGCCGCGTCCAGCCGTACGCTCCAGCACCATCCGCGCCACCAGGTCGGCGGTCTTCGTCATCGTCTCCCGGCGGTCGAGCCCGGTCCAGGTCTCCTGGTAGCCGGTCAGCAGCCCCCGCGCGACGAGCTGCATAAGGACGGTGTTGTCTCCCTCGAACGTCGCGAAGATGTCCACGTCGCTCCGCAGCAGCGTGAGGCCGTTCTCGGTCATGAAGCCCGCGCCTCCGCACGCCTCCCGGCACACCTGGACGATGTCGTTCGCCCACCGTGACTGAGCCGCCTTGAGGCCGGCCGCACGGCTCTCCAGCGAGCGCTGGAACAGGTCGTCGACCTCCTCGCTGCGGCTCCTCGCGAGCAGGTGGATGAGGTCGTTGTTGGCGAACCCGAACGCGTACGCCTTGGCGATGCCAGGCAGCAGCCGCCGCTGGTGCCACCGGTAGTCGAGGAGGAGGGTCTCGCCGCTCCCGTCAGGACCGGGGAACTGCGCGCGCCGCAGGGCGTACCGCGTCGCGATCGACAGTGCACGTCGTCCGGCGATCGCCGCCCCGGCACCAACGCACACCCTGCCTCGGACGAGCGTGCCGAGCATCGTGAAGAACCGCTTGCCGGGGCTCGAGATCGGCGAGGAGTACGAGCCGTCGTCGCCGATGCCTCCGTACCGGCTGAGCAGGTTGGCGCGCGGCACGCGGACGTGGTCGAACCGCAACGTGCCGTTGTCGATGCCGAGCAGGCCCCCCTTGTGGCCGTTGTCGCCTGACGTGCAGCCGGGCAGGTCCTGGCCGGTCCCGTCCACGACGGTACGGAACGGGACCACCACGCAGTGCACGCCGTGGCATGTCCCGTCGACCCAGAGCTGGCCGAAGACGGCGGCCGAGGTGCCGTGCGCGGCGGCGTTGCCGATGTACGTCTTCGTGGCCGTGGGGGTCGGCGAGTCGACGACGATCTCGTCGGTCTCCGGGTCGTACGTCAGGGTGGTCTCGATGCTCGCGACGTCCGAGCCGTGGCCCATCTCCGTCATCGCGAAGCAGCCGAGGTGCCTGGCGCTGAGGATGTCCGGCAGCCAGCGGGAGACCTGCTCGTCGGTGCCCAGGCCCTCGATCGCGCCTCCCCACAGCCCGTACTGCACCCCCACCTTGATGACGAGCGACAGGTCGCCGTGCGCCAGCGCCTCGAAGCCTGTGACCACGGTCGCCGGGTCGGCCGCTTGTCCTGGCAGGGCGAAGCCGGTGTTCCCGTAGCCCTTCGTGGCCAGGTGCTGCAGCGCCGCCAGCGTCCAGGCCCTCGCCTCGTCCACGGAGAGCGTCGGGTCGCGCAGGATCTCCGCTGCGGTGAGGGTGTCGCGGGCCTTCTGGCGCAGCGGGTGGTACGGGCCGTCGAGGGCGACCTTCAGGGCCTCTCCCAGCCGTGGGTCGGCGACGGCGGGGGTCTCTGGGCGGGTGGCGGTGTCGGTCACGACGGCTCCTTTGCGGCGATGACGAGGTACGCGATGAAGAGATGGGGGAGGACCAGCTGGAGAGGGGACGAGAGACGGCGAGGCGTCATGGGACAACAGGTGTCATGGGACAGCACGTGTCATGTGGTGACGAACGACGGGGGCGACGTCCCGTCGGCGGCCGCGACGACCGCTGACGTGAACGTCGAGGTGATGAGGCGGATGAGGTCGGAGCGGGGCATCGACGCGCTGCCGCCGCCCTCGAGCCAGTGCCCGGTGGCCGTACGGATGAAGCCGACGATGCCGAACGCGAGCGTCTCGACCGGCCCCCCCGACGTCCCGCGCCGGCGCTGCTCGTCGCGGATGGCCTCGGCGAGCTCGACCGCGATCCGGTCGGCGATGCCGGTCGCGGGGTCGCCGGCGCCTGCGGGCAGACCGGCGGGGCGGTTCATGACGAACAGGTAGATCTCAGGGTCGCGGTCGACCAGCCCAATGTACGCGTCGGCGAGGTCCCGGACGAGGTCGGCCACCTGGCCGCCGTCCCGCAGCGAGGCGAGCCGGGGCGCGACCTCGGCGAGGATGTTCGACGAGACCCTGTCGGCCACCGCCAGGTACAGCCCGTTGCGGTCGCCGAAGTAGCGGTAGATCACCGTCTTGCTCGTGCCCGACGCGAGGGCGACCTCATCGACAGTGACAGAGGCGCCATGGGCACGGATCGCCCTCAGCGCCGAGTCGACGAGAGCCGCGCGCCGCTCGACGCGGTGCTCCTCCCACCGGGTGTCCCGACCGTCACGGTGATCCATGACGACGAGGGTACCCTGTACTCAACGTACCTGCTACTCTCCGTATCGGGTTTCTCTCTCCCCTCAGCCAAGGAGACGCATGACTGACCACACCGCCGTCGTCGTGGGCGGCAACCGGATCCCGTTCGCCAGGTCGCACGGTGCGTACAGCCGGGCGAGCAACGTCGACATGCTCACCGCCGCCCTCGACGGCCTCGCGGCCCGCTTCGGGCTGGCGGGGCACCGTGTCGGGGAGGTGGTGGGCGGAGCCGTCCTCAAGCACAGCCGCGACTTCAACCTGACCCGGGAAGCCGTGCTCGGCTCGTCCCTCGACCCGCACACACCGGCCTGCGACCTGCAGCAGGCGTGCGCGACCGGCCTCGAGGCGGCGATCTACGTCAGCAACAAGATCAGGCTCGGCCAGGTGGCCGACGGCATCGCAGGGGGAGCTGACAGCGTCTCCGACACGCCCATGGCGGTCTCGGACGGGCTGCGCCACGCCCTGCTCGCGGCCAGCGCGGCGAAGACACTGCCGGCGCGGCTCGCCGCTCTCGCCGCGATCCGGCCCGGCGACCTCGTGCCCGATCCCCCGGGCATCACCGAGCCCCGGACCGGCCTGTCGATGGGCGAGCACCAGGCGCTGACGACGACGCGCTGGGGCGTCACGCGCGCCGACCAGGACGAGCTTGCCCTCGCCAGCCACCAGAACCTCGCCCGCGCATGGAGCGAGGGCTTCTTCGACGACCTCGTCACCCCCTACCTCGGGGTGACGAAGGACCAGGGCGTACGGGCCGACACCACGCTCGAGAAGCTCGCGGCGCTCAGACCCGTCTTCGGCCGGGGCGAAGGGGCCACGATGACGGCCGGCAACTCGACGGGGTTCTTCGACGGCGCCGCCGTCACGTACCTCGCCGACGCCGACTACACCGCCGAGCGGCACCTGCCTGCTCTGGCGAGAGTCGTTGACGCAGAGGTGGCCGCAGTCGACTACACGATCGGGGGCGAGGACCTGCTCCTCGCGCCGACGTACGCGATCCCGCGGCTTCTCGAGCGCAACGGGCTGACCTGGCAGGACTTCGACCTGTACGAGATCCACGAGGCGTTCGCCGCCACCGTGCTGGCCACCCTCGACGCGCTCGCCGACGAGACGTACTGCCGCGAGCGCCTGGGGCTGGGCGGCGCGCTGGGCGAGATCGACCGGACGAAGCTCAACGTCAACGGCTCCTCCCTCGCCGCGGGCCACCCGTTCGCGGCGACCGGCGGACGGATCGTCGCCACACTGGCGAAGCTGCTGCACCAGCGGGGTACGGTCGACGGCCGTCCCGCACGCGGCATCGTCTCCATCTGCGCCGCCGGTGGGCAGGGCGCCGTCGCGATCCTGGAGGCCTGCTGATGCCCGCCAAGCGCGACCCGCTCGAGGTCATCGCAACGACACCGCTGGTCAGGGCCGTGGCGTCGTCGCCGATCGGCCGGTCGGTGGCGACGAAGCTCGGTGTCCCTCCGGCCGTGGAGCTGCGGCGCGGCCGAACGCTCCCCAAGGGCCCGGTCGTCCTCGCCGCCCTGCACGACGCAATGATCGCGGCGCGCACACTGGCGCTGCTGCGCGTGGACGTGATCCGGCCCGTCGTGGACACCCCGGACGCCCGTACGGTCGGTGAGTCCGGTCGGCCCGTACCGCCCGGCTACGACTCCCGCATCGGTGCCCTCGTCCTCGACCTCACCGGCCTGCGCACGGTCGACGACCTGGAGTTCGCCAGGGGTGTGCTGCGTCCTGCGGTCCGCAGCCTCGAGCCCAGCGGCCGCATCGTCATCGTCGCCCGCGCCCCGGAGTCGTACGACGAGCTCGAGCCGGGCGTCATCGCCCAAGGGCTGGACGGGCTCAACCGGACGGTCGCGAAGGAGCTGCGTGCTGGGGCCACGTCGAACCTCATCTGGGTGGAACCCGAGACGAGCCCGCAAGCGCTGGCGTCGACCCTGCGGTTCCTCCTGGAAGGTCGTTCCGCGTACGTCGACGGACAGTCCTGGCGCGTCGCGGCCGCTGAGGTGGCTGACGACGTCGCGGACTCAACCCGACCGTACGACGGCAGACTCGTCGCGGTCACGGGCGCGGCCCGGGGCATCGGGGCAGCGATCGCCCGCACGCTGGCGCGTGACGGGGCAACAGTCGTGGGCATCGACGTGCCGGCCTCGGGAGAGGCGCTCGCGAGCGTCGTGAACGAGATCCACGGGACGGCTCTCCAGCTCGACATCACGCTCCCGGACGCGGGCGACCGGATCGCCGCCCACGTCGTTGACCGGTACGGCCCGGATGCGCGCCTGTACGCGGTCATCCACAACGCCGGCATCATCCGTGACCGGATGCTCGCGAACCTCGACGAGAAGGGCTGGGCCGCTGTCCTCCAGGTCAACCTCGCCGCCCAGCTCAGGATGAACGAGGCGCTCCTCGACGGTCGCCCCGGAGGGCTCGCCGACGGGGGCAGCATCGTCGGAATCTCGTCGACCTCCGGCATCGCCGGCAACAAGGGCCAGGCCAACTATGCGACGAGCAAGGCAGCGATCGTGGGGCTCGTGCGCGCCCTCGCGCCGCGTCTCGCGGCACGCCGCATCACGGTCAACGCCGTCGGCCCCGGCTTCATCCAGACGGAGATGACAGCGGCGATCCCGTACCTGCAGCGCCAGGTCTTCCAACGCTCGAACAGCCTCTCCCAAGGGGGGAAGCCCGTCGACGTGGCGGAGACGATCGCCTACCTCGCAGATCCCGCCTCGGCAGGGGTAACGGGCCAGGTGGTCAGGGTGTGCGGACAGGCGTTGGTGGGGCAGTAGGGAGGACGAGATGACGGAACACGTGGTGCTCCACGAGGCACCGAAGCTGGCACCGATGCTGGTGTCCTCGATGGCGCGGGGCCTGGTCCGACGGGTCTCGGGGCGGCGCCCGGCCAGCCTTCCGGACCGGGTGGTCCAGCTGACCTGCAGCCAGGATCCCGACCGCGGTGCCGCCTACCAGCGGCTCTGCGGGTTCGCGGTCAGCGAGCTGGTGCCTGCGACCTGGATCCATGTCCAGGCGTTCCCGCTGCAGATGGAGCTGATGTCGGCGCCCGACTCTCCCTTCGCGCTCGCCGGCATCGTCCACGTGACCAACTCCATGAGACTCCTCCGGCCGGTGTCGATCGGGGAGCGGTTGAGGCTGTCGAGCTCGTACGGGCCGCCCCGCGAGCACCGACGCGGAGTCCTCATCGACCTCGTCGGAGAGGCGCATGTGGACGAGGAGCTGGTGTGGCGAGGCGTATCGGCCTACCTCGTCCGCGGGGAGAAGCTGCCGGGCATGCTGCCCGAGTCCCAGCCCGACGGCGTGCACCTGCCGAGCGATGTCGAGCTGGAGGCGGACACGGTGTGGCGGCTGCCTGCCAACCTCGGTCGGCAGTACGCACGGGTGTCGGGCGACATGAACCCGATCCACACGTCCGCCCTCGGTGGCAGGGCCTTCGGCTTCCCTCGAGCCATCATCCAGGGCATGTGGACGCACGCCCGGGTCCTCGCGGCTCTCGAGCCCAGGCTTCCTGACGCCTACCGGATGGACGTCCGGTTCACCAAGCCGATCCTGCTGCCGTCGTCCGTACGGTTCGGGGCCCGCCAGGAGGGCGACCACTGGACGGGTGTCGTCCGGGAGGGGACCGGTCCGAAGAGCCATCTCGTCGCTCAGATCACCCCGTAGAGCTCCCTCACCTCACGGCCTTGCCCTCGCGGAAATGGGCCCTCGAACACCGCTTGAAGCACCTTGAGTGTGGTCGACTCAAGTCGTATGCTGTTAGCACTCGAACAGTTGGAGTGCTAACAGAGGAGGAATCATGGCCCGCACGTTCGACCCGTTCCGTGAGATCTTCGGAGAGGCTCCCCGCACCGTCGGAATGCCCATGGACCTGGTCCGTACCGGTGACGACTTCGTCGTCTCGATCGACCTTCCCGGCGTCGACCCGTCGAGCATCGACATCGACGCGGAGGAGCGGACGCTGACGATCCGGGCGACCCGCAACACGCAGACCGGTGAGGGCCAGTGGCTGGTCCGCGAGCGCCCGACGGGCACCTTCGCCCGTCAGCTGACGCTCGGCAACGGGCTCGCTCTGGACCGGGTGAAGGCGTCCTACGCCGACGGCGTGCTCACGCTGCACATCCCGGTGGCCGAAGAGGCGAAGCCGCGCAAGATCTCCGTGAGCCACAGCGGCGGCACCCAGTCCATCGAGGGCGACAAGCCCATCGAGGGCGAGGTGGCCGAGCAGAGCCAGGGCCAGGAGGCTCTGGCGAGCTGAGCCGTACGGACGAAGGCCCCCTGCACGACAGGTGCAGGGGGCCCTTCCCTGTGCGGGGGGTGAAGGAGCGTCAGGGCCTGCGGGCCAGCACGTACAGCCGGCTGGTGGGCGGCTCGACGTCCGGCAGGGGGGAGCGCACGTACCACTCCCTGATCTCGAGGCCGGCCGTCCTGACTGCTTCGCGGACGATGTCGGGGTCGTGGAGCACGACGTCGACCTCGACGAGGTGGCCCAGCAGGTCGGTGAGGTGGCGGCTCTCCGGGCCGACGTGCGTGGCGAGAGCCAGTGTGCCGCCGTGGACGAGCGTCGAGCCGAGCGCCGTGATCGTGGCCGGCAGCTCCGACTCGGTGAGGTGGACGAGGGCGTACCACGCGGTGATGGCCGACCAGCCGCCGGCGTTCGGGGGTCGCATGAGCCGACGGAGGTCGCCGACCTCGAACGTCACCTCGGGATGCCGGGCGCGGGCCTCCGCGACCA